>JBOFUS010000527.1:0-7589 GCA_051652685.1 Beijerinckiaceae bacterium | reverse complement strand
GCCATCGGCGGCGGCTCCAACGCCATGGGCCTGTTCCACCCTTTCCTTGACGATGAGCAGGTGGAAATGTTCGGCGTGGAAGCCGCTGGCCACGGCCTCTCGTCGGGCCTGCATGCGGCGTCACTGACCGGCGGCAAGCCCGGCGTGCTGCACGGCAACCGTACCTATCTGCTGATGGACGACGATGGCCAGATCAAGGACGCCCACTCCATCTCCGCCGGGCTCGACTATCCCGGCATCGGCCCGGAGCATTCCTGGCTGCACGACATCAAGCGGGTGCAGTACATCTCCGCCACAGACGACGAGGCGCTGGCGGCGTTTCAGGCCTGCTGCGCGCTGGAAGGCATCATCCCCGCACTCGAGCCCGCCCATGCGCTGGCGAAGGTGATGGAAATCGCGCCCACGAAGCCGAAGGATCATCTGATGGTGATGAACATGTGCGGGCGAGGCGACAAGGACATCTTTACGGTGGCGGAGCATCTGGGCGGGATGTGAGGTTGGCGACCCGACGCGAATGAACATCCCTGTCCGCACCCATGCCCGTCCCGACGCCCAACTTGCGGTTCTCCCGCCTCCGGTCTACCAGTCGGCATCGTTTTCGCGCGGGTGTGTTCGTTGATCCCACGTCTTCACGCGGTCGTCGCCGCCGTTCTGTTGCTTCTGTCCCTGTCGGTCGGCAGCGCGCTGGCGCTTGACGCGGTGCGGGTCAGGGCGGATCAGCCCGCAGTGAATTTGTTGCCGGCCATCCAGCGCTACCAGTCACAGGGCGACAGCATCGCCGTTTCGACCGCACCGGGTTCTGACGGTATTGTCAGGCGGATCGAGGTTCGTTCGCTGGATCCCGGTTCCCGCTCTGACTGGATCGTGTTCGCCCTCGTGAATGAGACGGATGAGCAGATAGACCGCCTTCTTGTGGCACCCCATTATCTTCTCGTTGGCTCCGGGGTGATCTGGCCGGACCTTGGTTCGGCGCGTATTCGCGCAGTGACAGCAAGCCAGGGCTTGCGGCCCGAGCGCGAGGAATTGAGCGGCGTCGATGGTTATCTGATTACGCTCGACCCCGGAACAACGGTCACCTTCGTCGCCGAGCTTGCAACATCTAGCCTGCCCCAGCTCACGCTTTGGGATCCCGACAGCTATACCGAACGTGTCAACAGCCTGACTCTGTACCGGGGCGTGATCCTCGGTATCGCGGCGCTGCTGGCGCTTTTCCTGTCCATCATCTTCATCGTCAAGGGTGCCGTCATTTTTCCGGCTGCTGCTGCACTCGGCTGGGCGGTTCTCGCCTATCTCTGCATTGATTTCGGCTTTCTGGCGAAGGTCACCGGCGTCGGCATCGAGACGGAGCGCATCTGGCGGGCGGGTGCAGAGGCGGTGCTTGCAGCCACGCTCGTGATCTTCCTGTTCGCCTATCTCAATCTCAATCGCTGGCACGTACGCTATGTGCATTTCACCACGTTGTGGGTGATTTTCATTGCGGCTCTCGTGGGGCTCGCGCTTTTCAATGCGCCGATGGCGTCGGGCGTCGCGCGCATTTCGATTGCCGTGGCGGCCACCATCGGGCTGATGCTCATCGCGTATCTTGCCACCATCGGGTATGACCGGGCGATCATGCTGGTTCCAACGTGGCTGCTGCTGCTGGCCTGGGTGGGCGCGGCAACGGTGGCGGTCTACGGGCGTCTCGCCAACGAGATCACCAGCCCGGCGCTGCTTGGGGGCATGGTGCTGATTGTCATGTTGATCGGCTTCACTGTCGTGCAGCACGCCTTCGCCGGCGGAGCCCTGGCGCAGGGCATGGTCACTGATGCGGAGAGGAAAGCGCTGGCGCTTTCGGGCTCGGGCGAAGTAATTTTCGACTGGGATGTCCAGAGTGATCGTATCTATCTCAGTCCGGAGCTTGAAGCCCAGCTGAAGCTGAAGCGTGGCTCACTCGAGGGGCCGACGGGACTATGGATCGATCTGATCCATCCGCTGGATCGGGACCGCTATCGTGCCACCCTGGATGCTGTCCTCGATCACCGCCGCGGTCGTGTTCTCATGGATTTCCGCCTTCGCTCCACAGATGGGGAGTATACTTGGCATCAGCTCAAGGCGAGGCCGGTGGTCGGTGATGACAGCGAGGTCCTTCGCCTCGTCGGGACCCTGAGTGACGTGACGGCCTCCCGGATATCGGAAGAGCGGCTGCTTCACGATGCGGTGCATGACAACCTGACGGGGCTTCCCAACCGCGAGCTTTTCCTCGACCGGCTGGATGCGGCGCTGGTGTTCTCCCGCGCAGACGATGGCATGCGGCCGACGGTGCTCTACATCAATCTCGACCGCTTCAAGCAGGTCAATGAAAGCGTCGGCTATGCGCTTGGCGACTCGGTGATGCTGAACATCACCCGCCGGCTTGGCCGGTTGTTGCGCCCGCAGGACACGCTCGCGCGGATGGGCGGCGACGCGTTTGCCATCATCCTGCTGTCCGAGCGCGAGCCGGAGCGTATCACCGCCTTCGCAGATCTGGTGCGCCGTGCCGTGACTGCCCCCATGACCTTTGCGGAGCAGGAGATCATTGTCAGCACCTCGGTGGGAATTGCGCTTTTCGACAAGCAGGGAGACACCCGCCGCGACGATGTCCTGAAGAACGCCGAGCTGGCGCTGGCCCACGCCAAGCGCCTGGGCGGCGATCGCATCGAGGTGTTCCGTCCTTCCATGCGCAGCCTCCGTCCGGATCGGCTGTCGCTGGAAACCGACCTGCGCCGTGCGCTGGAGCGCAACGAGATGCAGGTTTACTATCAGCCCATCGTCCGGCTTGAAGACCGCACGATCGCCGGTTTCGAGGCACTGTTGCGCTGGCAGCATCCGAAGCTGGGGCTGGTGTCGCCGCGTGAGTTTATCGGCATCGCCGAAGAAACCGGGCTCATCAACGATCTCGGCGTCTTTGCGCTTGAGCGCACCGCACGCGAACTCGCCGCCTGGCAGCAGGCGCTCGACGTGCAGCCGCCGATTTTTGCAAGCGTCAACGTCTCGAGCCGGCAGGTATTGCGCGCCGACCTGTTGCACGATCTCAAGTCGGTGTTGACCCGCGCCAATATCCGGCGTGGCTCTCTCAAGCTTGAGCTGACGGAAAGCCTCGTCATGGAGAACCCGGAGTTCGCTGCGCAGATGCTCCAGAAGATCAAGGAGCTGGGTGCCGGCCTTTCGCTCGATGATTTCGGCACCGGCTACTCGTCGCTGTCCTACCTCCAGCGCTTTCCCTTCGACACCATCAAGATCGACCAATCTTTTGTGCGTCCCTCGAACAAGGGTGCGCGACCGATCATCCTGCGCACCATCATCTCGATGGCCCATGATCTCGGCATGCAGATCGTGGCGGAGGGCGCGGAAACAGAGTCCGATGCCGTCGAGCTCTATCAGCTTGGCTGCGAATATGCGCAGGGCTATGCTTTCGGCGAGCCCATGACGGCGGCGGAAGCGCGCCGTCTCGTCGGTGCGCCGATGGCGCAGGCGGCGTGAGAACCGTTCAATCAGGGAGATGAGACGATGGCCAAGGCATATGTGATTGCGCGGGCAAAGGTGACCAACACCACATTGTGGGCGCAATATGCGGCCGGAGCCGGCGAGGCGATGAAGAAATACGGTGGTACCCCTCTCGCGCGGGGCGGTCAGATGACCATCGCGGAAGGCGAAGGACGCGCCCGGAACGTGATTGTCGAGTTCGACAGCTTCGAGGCGGCGAAAGCCTATGCCTTTTCGCCGGAATATGCCGCCGCCCGCAAGCTTCGCGAAGGTGCCGGCGAGATCGACATCGTGATCGTCGAGGGCGTGTGATGGCCAAAGGCTACTGGATTGCCCGCGTCGACGTTGATGATGACAACGCCTATGCGCGCTACCGCGAGCTGAACAGCAAGGCTTTCGCGAAATTCGGCGCGCGTTTCGTCGTTCGCGGACCGGCCGGTGTTGTCGCCAAGGGCACGCCGCGCAAGCATAACGTGGTGATCGAATTCGACAGTTATGCGCAGGCTATGGCCTGCTACGAGTCACCCGAATACCAGGCGGCGCTGGTCTTCCTGAAGGATGTCGGCCCGACCGATCTGGTGATCGTCGAGGGCTACGACGGGCCGCAGCCGGCGTAGACTCGATCTGCCCCTCAAGACCACGTGACGCGGCGTGCGAAATCGCACTCCTTGAAACACTTCCAGGCAGCTATAGCTTCAGTGTCGCTATTTCGCGCGCGAGGTTTCTCGTTATGATCCGTTTCACATTGAACGGTCGCTCCCAGGAGTGGAGCGATGCACCCGACATGCCGCTTCTTTGGGCGCTCCGCGATGTCATCGGCCTGACTGGCACAAAATACGGTTGTGGCCAGGCTCTCTGCGGTGCCTGCACCATCCATATTGATGGCCAGCCCGGCCGTGCATGCCAGACGACTATGGCCGATGTGGCGGGCAAAAGCGTCACGACAATCGAAGGTGTCACCGGCCGCGTGGCCGAGGCGGTCCAGGCCGCTTGGGTGAAGCTCGATGTTCCCCAGTGCGGCTATTGCCAGTCAGGACAGGTCATGTCGGCTGCGGCTTTGCTGGAGAGCAACCGCAAGCCGTCCGATGCCGACATCGACGCGGCCATGAGCGGCAATATCTGCCGTTGTGCCACCTATGGCCGCGTTCGCGCTGCCATCCACGAAGCTGCCCGGTCGCTGGCCTGAGGGAGGACGAGACATGCTCGCGAAGCTCATGAATTCCCTTCCCGCCGCTGAAGCCTCCCGTCGCGGCTTCCTGCTTGGTTCTGCCGCTGTCGCCGGCGGCCTGATGATCGGTTTCCGAATGACGGATGCCGTGGCGCAGTCCAATGCGACCAATCCATTTGCCGGCTACGTCAAGATCACCGACGACGGCAAGATCACGATCTATGCCGCTCATCTCGACATGGGGCAGGGCATCTACCATGCTACCGCAACGCTGGTGAACGAGGAGCTGCGCGCTGACTGGTCGCAGATCGAGGTCGTGGGCGGAGCGGGCAACCCGCGCCTCTATGGCAACATCGCATGGGGTGGCGCGATCCAGGGGACGGGCGGCTCGACGGGCCTGACCTCCTCCTACGATCGCTACCGCAAGGCGGGTGCTGCCGCGAGGGCCATGCTCGTCCGTGCAGCGGCGGAAGACTGGAAGGTCGATCCGGCCGCGATCACCGTGGAGCGCGGCGTGGTGCGCCATGGTTCCATGCAAACAACCTTTGGCGCCTTGGCGGCAAAGGCGGCGCGCCTTTCGCCGCCCGCCGATCCAGCGCTGACCGCACCTGCCAACTGGATTTACATCGGCAAGGACCGCGACGTCCTGCCGAAGTATGACAGCCTGAGGAAGTCGAACGGTCAGCAAACGTTCACCGCCGATATCAAGCTGCCGGGACTGCTGACGGCGGTGATGATCCATCCGCCGCTGTTCGGCGCGACGGTGAAGTCCTTTGATGGCGCAAAAGCCAAGGCTATGCCGGGCGTCGTCGATGTTGTGCAGATCCCGCGCGGCGTGGCGGTGGTTGCGGACAACATGTGGCGTGCGCTGAAGGCGCGCGAAGCCGTGACGGTTGTCTGGGATGACAGCAAGGCGGAGAAGCGCTCCACCGACGCGTTGATGGCCGAATACCGTGCGCTTGCCGTCAAGCCCGGCAAGGCGGTCGCCACCAACAAGGGCGATGCGGATGCAACCTTCGCCCGCGCCGCCAAGGTGATCGAGGCAACCTTCGAGTTCCCCTATCTCGCCCATGCGGCCCTTGAGCCGATGAACGCGGTCGCCCGCATCGAGGCGGGGCGGGTCGATGTCTGGGGCGGACACCAGATGCCCGACATCTACCAGGCCATCGCCGCGCAGACTGCCGGTGTCACGCCCGACAAGGTGACGATGCATGTGATGAAGACGGGCGGCGGCTTCGGCCGGCGCGCGGTCGCGGATGGCGATGTGATTGCCGAAGCCGTTGCCATTTCGAAGGCTGTCGGCGGTCGACCCGTCAAGCTGCAGTGGGACCGCGAGGCGGACACCCGCGCCGGCCGCTATCGCCCGGCCTACGTCCACCATCTCAAGGCCGGCCTCGACAAGGACGGCAATCTGATTGCCTGGAAAAACCACATTGTCGGTCAGTCGATTATGGCCGGCACGCCTTTCGAGGCCGGCTACGTCAAGAATGGTGTTGATCCCACCTCGACGGAGGGTGCCGCTGACCTTCCCTATGCGATCCCCAACATGAAGGTGGAACTGACGACGACCAGCGTCGGTGTTCCGGTTCTGTGGTGGCGCGCCGTGGGTTCGACCCACACTGCCTTTGCCGTCGAGGCCTTCCTCGATGAGGTGGCACAGGCGGCTGGCAAGGACCCCGTCGCGTTCCGGCTGGCTCTGATGAAGGATCGCCCGCGCGATGCGGCTGTGCTGAAACTTGCGGCTGAGAAAGCGGATTGGGACAAGCCGCTGCCGGCAGGTCGTTTCCGCGGCGTGGCCTATGCCGAGAGCTTCAAGACGCGCGTGGCGCAGATCGCGGAGATTTCCGTCGAGAACGGCCAGCCCAAGGTGCATCGCGTGGTCTGTGCGCTGGACTGCGGCGTGGCGGTCAACCCGGACAATATCCGTGCCCAGATCGAAGGCGGCGTCGGTTTCGGTCTCGGTGCGATCCTGAAATCGAAGCTGACCCTGGAAAATGGCCGCGTTGTCGAAGGCAACTTCGATGGTTACGAGGTGCTGCGCATCGAGGACATGCCGCAGGTGGACGTGCACATCATGGCCTCCACCGCGTCACCCACCGGCGTGGGCGAGCCCGGCGTGCCGCCCATCGGCCCGGCGGTGGCAAACGCTTTCCACGCGGCGACCAAACGGCGCGTAAGGGTGCTGCCGTTCAACCGGCCGGAGAATGCATAGGGTTTGTGTTAGCCCTCATCCGTCAGGCTTCGCCTGCCACCTTCTCCCAAGGGAGAAGGATAGCACGCCCCTTCTCCCTTGGGAGAAGGTGGCCGCCGGAGGCGGTCGGATGAGGGTCTACGCGCCACGCGTCCTGACGAAATACCCATAAAGCGACGTCTGCGCGGTGATGTAGAGCCGGTTCCGCTTCGGCCCGCCGAAACAGACATTGGACACGATCTCGCCGACAGGAATCTCTCCCAGCAGCGACCCGTCAGGAGCGTGGCAATGGACGCTGGTGCCTGCCGATGTCCAGATGTTGCCTGCCACATCCACCCGGAAACCGTCATAGAAGCCTGTCGCCAGCGTGGCGAACGTTGCACCGCGCCCGACGCTGCGTCCATCCAGCGCCAGCGGATAGGCCGTGATCGTCACAGGGTGGCCGGGCTTGTGGCTGCGCCCGGTGTCGGCCACGTAGAGCAGGCTCTCGTTGGGTGCAAAGGCAAGGCCGTTGGGGCGCACGCGGTCAGTGACAACTGCCGTTACTTCCCCCGATCCGGGATCGATCCGGTAAACATTCGAGGCACCGATCTCGGACGCAGCGGCGTTACCCTCGTAGTCACTGTCGATGCCGTAGGTCGGGTCCGTGAACCAGGTCGACCCGTCGGATTTCACCACCACGTCATTGGGAGAGTTGAGGCGCTTTCCCTCGAAACGGTCGGCCAGCAC
>JBOFUS010000526.1:0-14159 GCA_051652685.1 Beijerinckiaceae bacterium | reverse complement strand
CGGGCCGTATCTACCAGAAGTACATGCCGCGCCGCAGTCATCAGGCGTCCGCGCCGGGGGAGGCGCCGGCGACCGACACCGGGACGCTGATCGCGGGCATCGTCATCGATCGCACGGACGTCAAGCGCGGGCGGATCATCATCGCCGCGACCGCGCCTTACGCGAAAGCGCTTGAGTACGGCACGCGCAAGATGGCGCCGCGTCCGTTCCTGCGCCGCGCGCTTCGGGCGATGCGGGGGCGGGTGGTGACGATCTTCAGGGAGGCGGTAGCGAGATGAACATGCGATCGATGCGCCTGCTTGAGCTGAAGGTGCTGCGTGTCAGTAAGACCGGCCTGCGCGACCTTCAGCGTCGGGCGAAAGAGAGCCCGCGCTTGGCCGCAGCGATCCAATCCGGTCGGATCGAAGGCGTCGCCGCAAGGCGCGGACTCAAGCGAAGCGCCGCCCAACGCGAGCGCCGCGCGCGTCGAACCGGCGTGCTCGTGCGCGGCTACCACGGATCGAACGAAGCGTTCAGCCGCGTGAAGCCCGGCAAGCTGGGATCGAACACGGACAGATCGGCGGCGCGCGCGGCGTTCTTTATGACGTCCGATCCGCGTCAGGCGCGAGACTATGCGCGCCTCGCGGCCCGCCGTGGCGGCGGTCGGGCACAGATCATGCGAACGTCGGCACGCCTGCGCAAGCCGCGAATCATCGACGGTGGCGGGCGCGAGATAGGCGACGCGGTTCCGTCGCGCGCATTTGGGGCGCTTATCGACGACGCACGACGCGCGGGGCACGACGGGATCATATTCCGAAACGTGCGCGACGCGCCGGGCGCCTTGTCGAAGGTTCGCCCGGCGACCGTCGTCGCGGTCATCAACCATCAGGCGGTTCGCGCCTCTAAGCGTCGCCGGCGCAGGGGGCGCAGATGAGCTTTTCGACCTCGGTCCTAACCGGCGTTTACGCCGCGCTTTCGTCGGATGCGACCTTGCAGGGGCTGCTCGCCAATCCCGCGCGCTCGGCAACGCCCGCGCCGGTCTATCCCGTGCAGGCAGCGCCTGACGTGGCGCTGCCCTATGTGACCTTCAACGAAGTCGCGGGCGTGGCGTTCGACACCTCGGACTCGTTCGGGCGCGAACACACCATCGATATCCACGCCTGGTCGGGCGCTGCCTCGCCGAAGGAAGCCTACGACATTCTCGGCCGCGTCGAGACTGTTCTGCAGGACGCCGCTCTTTCGGTCACGCAAGGCGACCTCATCCTTATCCGCCTCGCCTCGGTGCGCTGCGATGTTGACGGCGACGGAACATATCACGGGGTCGCGACCTTTCGCGCTCTCGTCAGCGAGTGAGGGGCCGACATGGCGAAGCAGGCAGGCAAGCTCATCACCATCAGTATCGAAAGCTCGACGCCGGGCTCGTTTGTCCTGTTCGGCGGCTTGACACAAAAGTCGGTCCGCATGAACGGCGCGACCATCGACGTCACAGACAGTGAGTCGACCGATCTTTGGGTCGAACTGCTCGACGGCGGGGGCCTGAAGTCGATGGAGATCAGCGGCTCCGGCCGCTTCAACGACGACGCCGCCATCGAGCGCGCGCGGCTCCTGTTCATGACGGGCTCGCTGGAAGACTTCAAATTCTTCATCCCGTCGTGGGGCACGTTCGCCGGCCAGTTCTCGATCACGTCGCTGGAATTCGGCGGCGCCCACGACAGCGAGGTCACGTTCTCGGCAACGTTCATGTCCAGCGGCAAGCCGACGTGGACGGCCTCCTAACCTGACAACCTGAGGGGAGGCCCGCATGGCCGCGCTTACAGTCCAGAACATCGTCGAGGCCGGCCTAGCGAACGCGTTGACCGCCGCCGCAGGCGGTGGCGACACCTTCGTCAACCCGGAAGACCAGACGACATTCTTAATGGTCACCAACGGCGGCGGCGGCTCGATCAACGTCACATGCACGTCGCAGGTGACGAACGCCGCCGTTCCCGGCCTCGGCAACGTCACCATGTCAGATCGCGTCGTCGCGGTTCCCAACGGCGCGACGCGCATGATCGGCCCGTTCCCGCCGCGCTTCAACAACGCCTCCGGCGCTGTGGCGGTGAGCTATTCCGGCGTCACGTCGGTCACGGTCGGTGCGTTCCGCTTGCCGAAGGTGGCTTGATGTACGTCGAGCGCACGCTCACCCTTGGCGACGACGCCATCACGGGTCAGTTCCGCGTCGATGACGACGGCCGCGCGCGGTTCGAGGGCGCGTTCACGCTCAAGCGCGGCGAGACGCTGGTCGATGCCGATGGCGTCGCCTGGATCGTCGCGCGCGTGAAGCAGGCCGACGTCGGCAAGAAACAACCGCCTTACGCGTGGGCCGATCTGCGGCTGGCGAACGCGGTGGTGGAAGGCGAAGCGGTCGACGTCGAGCCGGAGCCTGTCGCGGAACCGGAACCGCTGATCGTCGAAGACGAGCCTGCCGCGTCGGAACCCGAGCCCGACCCCGCGCCGGTAGCGCCGAAGAAAAAGCGCGGCGCGAAGGCCGAAGCGGAGGCGACCGATGCTGCCGATTGAACAACGCGGCGAAGTCGTGATCGACTTCCTCGACCGGCCCGTGGTGCTCTGCCTGTCGGTTGGCGCGCTTGCGCGGCTGGCGACTTCGTTTGGCGAGCACGACACCATCGAATTGTTCGCGCGCCTGCTTGGCCCCACCGGGCGGGGGCCGTCGTTCGCCGATCTCGGCGCCATCGCGGAAGCCATGAGCGGCGGGGCGGTGTCGCGCGCTGACATTGAAGCGCTCATGCCCGCGCACATGGAGCCGCTGTTGCTCGGCATCGCCAAGGCGGTGACGCTCGCATTCCCTGAGCAAAAAAAAAGCCCAGCACCGGAAACGACGGAACAGAGGCTGGCGCGCGAATTCCTTTCGACCACTGGCTCGGCGTCGCCGTCGGCCTGATCGGCATCCGCGAGGCCGATTTCTGGGCGATGCCGATGCGCTCGTGGCTCAATGCGCTTGCGGGCTGGCAATCGCAGTATGAGTCGAACGAGCCCGAGCCGCCGACGCGCGAAGACCTCGACGCCGCCTTCGCCGATCCCGACATGCTCGCGCGCCTTGGCGTGATGCACTGATAATCCGCCCGCAAGGGTAACGCCTGCAAGGTGGCGCTATGGTCGCGGCGGCTGACTCCCTATTCGTATCGATCGGCGTCGACGAAGCGGCTTATGCCGCTTCTCTGCGGCGCATGATCGGCGTCACGAACGCAGCGGCGGCCCAGATCGAGGGCGCTTTCGGCAAGATCGCCGCCACCGGCACGGGCGCCACCGGCGGCTTCGTGCGCGACTTCGAGCGCAACGGCCAGCGCATGCAGGCCGCGGGCTTCGGCTGGGGATCGGGCCTCAAAGGCATCGCGGTCCAGATGGCGGGTTTCGCGCTCATCATGGGCGCTGCCGGCGCGGGCGGGACCGCGATCAAGGCGATGGCCGACTTCGAGCAGCAGCTCGCGATGCTTCAGGTCATCGCCAACGAAAGCGCTGACGCGCTGACGCCGTTGCGCGACCAGGCGCTCAAACTCGGGCAGGATACCGCGCTCGCCGCAAACGACGTGGCGACCCTGCAAACCGAACTCGCCAAGCTCGGCTACTCGCTCGCTGAAATCGAAAAGCTGACGCCCGGCGGCGTGAACCTGTCCATCGTCGCCGACATGCCAGCGGAGAGCGCGGCGGAATTCCTCGGCGCGGTTGTGAATCAATTCAAGGCCGCGCCCGAAGAGGTCAACCGCTACGTCGACGTGCTGGCCGCCGCCGCCAACCGCACCGCCGCCGACATCGACGAACTGGCCTTTTCGTTCAAGTACGTCGGCGCGCCGGCGCGGGCTGCGGGCGCTTCCATCGAACAGGTGTCCGCGATCCTTGGCGTCGCCGCCGACAACGGGATCGCCGCGATGACGGCCGGCACGTCGCTGCGCTCGGCGTTTCAGGATCTGGCGCAGATGCTGCCGATCACTACGATGGGTCTCGCGCAGTACGGCATCAAGGTCGACATGTCGAAGACCGCGGTCGAGCGCTTCTATGACGTGCTCAAGGAGATCGAGGAAAAAAACATCAACCCGCTGGCGATCCGCGGGCTGGAGTCCGACACCGCAACGCTGTTGTCCGCGCTCAAGGGATCGAGCGAGCGGTTGCGAACGCTGGCCGTCGATCTGCGCAACGTCGATGGCGAGGCCAAGCGCGTCGCCGACGCGAAGATGGGCGGCCTCACCGGCGCCGCACGCGAACTCACCGGCGCGTTCGACACGCTGGCGATCCGTCTCGGCGACACGGGCTTCATCGATGTGGTGACGGGTTCCGTGCGCGGCCTGACGAGCGCCATCGAAGGGCTGACGTCGCTCACCGTCGCGGTCGACAGCTTCTTTACCTCGATCGCCAATTCGCCGGCGGCGCGAGAGGTGCGCGAGCTTTTCGACAGCGTCGGCGCGGCGATCAGCGCGCAGGCCGCCAAGAACGCAGGCAATCGGCAATCGCTGTTCGACGCGATGACGTTCGGGCAGGGCTCGCGTGTCATCAACAGCCCGCTCGCGCGTGGCACGGCGGCGTTCTTCGGCTTCGATCCCGCAGCGGACGCCGGCGCAGACGGACAGACGGTCGGCGCCCGCGCCGGCGCGCCGACCGCGACCAGGCCGAAGAACACGACGCCGCCATTCCGTCCGCCGGCCCAGCCGCTTGTGCTGACCGCCGGACAACAGCGCGCGCGAGAGATCACGCAACTCAAGGAGCTTGCCGCCTCCGCCGAAGAGGGCGCCCGCGCCCTTGCGCGCATGCAGGCGGTGCAGGCGGAAGAGAACGCCGGCCTCATGGAGGGCGGAATCAGCCGCGCCACGGCGGAACGGCGCGCGCTGCAAAAAGAAGAGCTGAACGGCGTCATCGAGCGCGCCCAAAAGCAGCAGGCCGCCGATCAAAGCTGGCTCGACATGCAGGACCAGCGCGCCGCCGCGCAGCGCGATTTCATGTCGGCGCTGTCGACCACAAACGACGAGCAGAACCTCCTGACCGCCGCGGCGAAGGAGGGAGTCGGCGCCTATGAGCGCATGGCTATCGCCGTCGATCTCATGCGCCAAAACACGGCGTTGACGAAGGAAGAGGCGCTCGCGTTGGCGGGCACGATCCACGCCGGCGCCAAGGAGAACGAGCGGGCGGTTGAGTCCATGCGCCGCGTTCAACAGGCCGGCATAGAGATGGGCGAGGCCGTCGCGGGCGCCTTTGAGGACATGATCATTCAGGGTGGGTCGTTCAAAGACATCCTGCGGTCTCTTGCCGTCGACATTCTCCGCATCGGCATCCGCACCGCGATCACCGCTCCGCTCGGCGCCGCGCTCGGCAACATCTTCGGCGGCGCGCGCGCGAACGGCGGTCCGGTGGCGGCAGGCATGGCCTACACTGTGGGCGAGCGCGGCCGGGAGACCTTCATTCCCTCCATGCCCGGCAAGATCGTGCCGGGCGTCGTCTCCGGCGGCGGCGGCCTCGTCTTCAACGACAACCGCGTCATCGACGCGCGCGGCGCGGACCCGGCGGCGATTGCACGGCTAGAGCGCGCGCTGGCAGCCGACCGTGCGGGCCGGCGCATGGAGATCGCCGCCACCGTCGCCGACATGCGCGCGCGGGGCCGCGCCTGATGGTCCAGTCGCTTCCTTCGCGCCCGAAGATCATGGGCGGCTCGTTCCGGCTGCAGCGCGTGCAGGCCGCCAACCCGTCGCGTGGCGGAACGTTCCAGGGCGTCGATCTTGCCGAGGCGCTGTGGGCGGCGCAGATCGACACGACGCCGCTCTCGCGCGCGCAAGCCGGGGAGTACGACGCCTTCTTCTCGGGCCTTCGTGGCATTCTGCGGACGGCATACGTGTGGGACGCCAAGCGACCGCGGCCAATCGCCTACCACAGCGCCGCGACCGCCACGAACGCGCGCATCGGCGTCACGACCCGACGCATCGGGCTGACCTCGCTGCGGATCGCACGCGCGGTCTATGGCTGGGGCTCGCCATGGGTCGCCGCGATCTCGCGCGCGGCTTCGACGCTTTCCCTTACCGGCTGTCGTGCGGGTGCGACATTTCTCCCCGGCGATTACATCGCGTGGGACGACAAAAACGCCCGCCGCCTGCACATCGTCCAGGCCGCTGCGACCGCCGACGCATCGGGCGCGGTGACGCTGACGGTCGAGCCGCAGCCGCCGGCGACGGCGGCGGTGACGTTTCCCGTGCCCGCTATCCTCGAAAAAGCGTCCGCCGAGATGGTGGTTGTCCAGCATCAGATGCCGTGGACGGTCGCCGGTTTGCCGAGCGCGTCGTTCCAGGCGGTTCAGGTGCTGCGGAGCAACGCCTGAGGTAAGCATGGCATTCGACGTTCCGACCATCGTCGCCGCCGACAACGTCGGCAATGACACGGACTTTGACGCGTGGGTGAAGTCGCGCGACCTGATCCGCGCCGCCAACGCGGGCCAGCTTCAAGGCTTCAAAAATCGCCTCATCAACGGCGCGATGGACATCGACCAGCGCAACGCGGGCGCGGCGGTCAATCTCACCACGACCGGCGCTTACCCCGTCGACCGCTGGTCGTGCGTCACCACATCGGCGGCGTCCGGCACGCTCACCGCCCAGCGCGTGGCGACCGCGTTCTCGACGAACGCCCGCTATTGCCTGCGTCTGGCGCGCTCGGCGGGCTCGTATGTGGGCGGCCTCATCGCCGCGCAGGCCATCGAGACCGCCAACGCCATCGACCTGGCTGGCCGTGCCGTGATCCTTTCCTTCAAGGCGCGAAAGGGAAGCGCGTATCAGGCGGGATTGACCGGCTACATCGTCACCGGGACCGGCGCCGACCAGTCGATGGCGAACATGGTCGCGGGATCATGGACCGGCTACACGGTGGCGGCGACCGCCGTCACGTCGCTGACAACCTCGTGGCAGGAATTTTCCGTCGCGACGACCCTCGGCGCGGCGGTGTCGCAGATCGGCGTGCGGTTCGACACCGGGGTGTTTTCCAGCACCGGCGGCGCGAACGATTACGTCGACATCACCGACGTGCAGATCGAGCCCTGCGATGTCGCCGGACTCGATTTCACGCACTATGAGCGCCGCCCGATCAACGTCGAGCTTGATCTCTGCCATCGGTACTTCGAGCGCCTGACGTCGACAGGCGGCTATGCCGGCATGTTCGGCGCGGGCTACGTCAACACCACGACGACCGCACGCGCCATCGCTCGGCGCAAGCCCAAGCGTGTGACGCCGACCCTCAGCGTCAGCAGCGGAACCCACTTTGCGGTGATCAGTTCGGCCGGCAACACGGCCAGCACGGCGGTAAGTTCGCTCACCAACTTCGCGGAAGCCACCTGTTTAGAGGTTACCGTAGCGTCCGGCCTCACCGCCGGACACGGATGCCTCATCTCCGACAACACGACGGCCTCGGCGACTCTCGATTTCAACGCGGAGCTTTGAGCATGGCCGACACGTTGACCTGGGGCGACGCCGCGCAAACGTTCGTCCGCCGCATGAGCGATGGCGCCTTCATCCCCGCCGATCCGAAGAACAGCGACTTCGCCGCCATCGATCTCTCCGACATCGGCGCCTTCATTCCGCCGCCCGCGCCGCCCATCGCCGTCACCCCATGGCAAGCGCGTGAGGCGCTACGTCTCGCCGGCAGGATCGTCGCCGTGGAAGCCGCCGTCGAAGCGCTCGGCGTCGCGCACCCGGCTTATATCGCGTGGCACTACGCCGAACGCATCCGGCGCGATTCCCCGCTGATCGATGCGCTCAAGGGCGGGCTCAGTCTCACCGACGCCGATCTCGATGCGCTGTTCGAGGTCGCAAAAGGGCTTTCGCTCTAGTGGCGCTCGCCCTCACTGGCGCTCAACGCGCGCTGTTGCGCGGCCCCGCAATCGCGATCCGCGTGCTGGTCGATCTCTATCTCGGATCGGGGCGATACTCGTTCTGGGACGGCGCGGAACACATGACCCTCTCGGGACAGATGTATCTGGCGGCCGGCGCCTTTTCGTCCGTGTCGTCGATCTCGTTCGGGCAAGACCTCGGCGCCGACGGAATCGAGATCGTGTTCGATGCGACGCGGCTGCTTGAGGGATCGCCGGAACCGTTCGATCCGGCCGCGCTTCTCGCGACGATCCACGACGAAACCTATCACCAGAAGCGCGTCGACATCAGGTTTGCGTTCTTCGACCCGGAGACCGGCGAGCAGGCGCTGACCGTTCGCCGCTTCGGCGGCGTCATCGACCAGATCGAAATCCGAGATGCGCCGCCGGGCGAGGACGGTCCGGGCGGGGCGCTGATGGTCATTCGCTGTGAATCCATCGCCCGCCGCTATGGGCGCCGCGAGGGCCGCACGCGCTCGCACGAGGACCAGACCGAAATCTGGGGCGCCGACGACTTTTTCAAGTTCACGTCTTCGACAATCGCCTCCGAGCGCAACATCGTCTGGGGTCGCAAACCTGCTGGCGCTGGCGGGGCGCTCGGAGGCGGCGGATCCGGGCTCATCTTCACAGATTCCCTAAAGCCGAACGTCTCGATCCGGGGTCGCGATTGACGCGCCACGAAGACTGGCGCGCCCGACTTGCCTCGCTCGTGGCGGCCCGACGGGCGCAGGCCTTCGTGTGGGGTGAGGCGGACTGCTGTCTCTGGGCCTCCGACGCCGTCGCGGCGATGACCGGCCGCGACATTGCGGCGCCGCTGCGGGGATACTCGACGCGGTTCGGCGCGTTGCGAGCGTTGCGGCGGGCGGGGTTTGAGCGGGTGTTCGATGTGCCGGACGCCGCCGGGCTCGCGGTCTGCGCACGTGCGCGCGCAGGCGACCTGGTCGGCGTACCCGCGTGGCCGCTCGACGCGCTGATGATCGCCGATGGAGCGCTGGCGGCGTGGGGACAAGACGAGCGCGGCCTCGTGCGCGCGCCGATCCCCGATGGCGCGATCATCTGGAGCGTCTGACCCATGCCGCCGATCGTCGCCGCCGTCGCCATCGCCGCAAAGGCGTTCATCGTCACTGTAGGATCGGCGTTCCTCGCGCTCGGCTTTAGCGCCGGCACAGCAGGCTTCATCGCCGGGACGATCCTCAAGATCGGCATCGGGCTCGCCATCGGTTACGTGATGCGCGCTCTCTCGCCGAAGCCCGATGCGGGTGCGGTCGACCAGGGTCAGGAAATCGCACTCAAGTTCGACCCGACCTACCCGCGCGAAGTGGTCGTGGGTAAATCCGCGACGGGCGGGTCGCTCGTCTACGCCACCGTCAGCGGATCGAACAACGAATTCCTGTGGCGGGTGATCGCGCTCAGCGATTGCGAGATCGAGGAAGTCACCGAGGTCTGGGGCAATGGCGAATTGCTGACGTTCTCCGGAGACCTGCACACCGGCTATCGGCTCTGCACCTCGCATTTTCGCAACGCATCGAGCGTGTCGAAGCTTTCGCTTCGCATCTACAAGGGTACGGACGCGCAGACGGCGGACGCCGATCTCGACGCGGCGTCCTCGGAATGGTCCTCGACCTGCCGCGGTCGCGGCATCGCCTACGCCATCGCGAAATTCGAATATGATGCGGAAGCCTTTCAGGGCGGCGAGCCGTCGCTCATGTTCGTCGTCAAGGGCGCGAAGATCCCTGATCCGCGCACCGGCACGACGGTCTGGACCGCGAACGCCGCGTTGATCGCGGCCAAGGCGATGGCGGGCTTTGAGATGAACGGCGTGCGCGTCGTCGGGCTTGGCGCGGCCGACGAAGACGTGCCTTCCGCGCAGGTCGAAGACGCCGCCGACGCCTGCGACGAAGCCATCGCTTTGGCCGCCGGCGGAACGGAAGCGCGCTACACCGCCAACGGGCTGCTTTCCGGCGCCGAGAGCGCCCGCGAGATCATCACCAACCTCACCGCCGCCATGGCCGGTCGCCACATCGATCGAGGCGGCGAAGTCGTATTCCTCCCCGGCGTCGCACGCACCGCCGTGATGCGCATCACCGACGCCGACATCCTTTCCGACGAACCGATCGTGTACGCGCAGAAGCGCACCGCCGACCAGCTGATCAACACCGTCGTGTCGACTTTCGTCGATCCGTCCTCTGCATGGCAGGAAGGGCCGCTGCCGGTGCGCAAGGACGCCGCGGCGATCACAGAGGACGGCGACCGCTTCGTGTCGCGGCGCGGCTATCGGTTCGTAACCTCGAAAACGCAGGGGCAGCGGCTGGACGAGATCGCGTTACGCGAAGGGCGCAAACAGGCGCGCGCCTCGGTTGCACTGCCGATCTGGGGCATTGAGCTTGAACCGGGGGACTGGATCGAATGGCAGAGCGCGCGGTTCACGGGTGTGAAGACGTTCGTCGTCGAAGGGCTGCAGATGGCGATTTCTTCGGACCCGTCCAATCCGACCGCTCGCGTCCAGTTGGCGCTCGCCGAGATCGACGCGAACGTGTTTGCGTGGACGACCTCGAATGAGGCCGGCGTGACGGCCGGGGCTGTTGCGCGGCCTGTTCCGGCGCTGTCGGTCTCGGGATGGGCGGTCAGTGTCGGCACGCTGACCGGCGGCGGCGCGTCTCTGCCGGAACTGCGCTTTGCCTGGACCGCCGCGACCGACCCCTCGATTGAGCGCATCGAGATCGAATATCGCGTCTTCGGCACCACCAACGTCTACGCGACAAGCGCGCGTGCGGACGCTGGCGCTCTCTCAATCACGAACGGCATTCTGCCGGGCACGCGGATGGAAGGGCGCGCCCGGTTCGTGGCCGGCAACCGGGTCGGCGCCTGGTCGATCTGGGACGATGAGACGACCGGCGCGGAGTTTGTCGCCGGCGCCACGTCCGGCTCAGGGAACTATGCCTTCGCAGCGGTCGACATGGCCGACCAGTCGACGAGCGGGACCACGCCGTTGGTGGTCGCGCGGCTGGCGTTTACCGGCATCGACGCCGCCGGCACCTGGCAGCCGGTCGCCTATGCGGGCGACTTCTCGGGCACGGCGGCGACGATTACGCCCGGCATCTTGTGGGCCGGCGTATGGGAGATCATCGAGACCAGCACGGGCGGCACGAGCGGGACGGTGCTCGCAACGGACTCATTCTCGGCGTCCGGCTCGGCGGCGCCGCTCTCGATCAGCCTTGCCAACGGGGCCTCGCTTGCTGAAATCGGCGTCGATGTCGGCGGCGCGCGCGATCTGATCCTGGTGATCTATCGAACCTCGACGCTCAACAATCTTCTGAACTGCGACTTTCACTTCGAGGCCACGTACCGGGGGCCGTGATCATCTCCTGACCCGCTCTCCGCGCCCTCCATCGCCGGCGCCATCATCGCGGCATGGCAAACCCGAAACCACCGAAAGGCGGCGTCGTCGAGTCGCAGCTCGCCTTCGATGTCGCGGACGAAGCGGCGCGGACGTTCGCATGGCGCGCTGCGCCGGAACCCAAGCCGGCGCCTCCTCCGGCGGCTGCGTTCGGGGATGTGACAGCCGCACAAGCCTCCGTCGCGCCGGATGATCCGACGACGCTCTTCCAGTTCATGGATCGCGGATGGCGGCCCTGGCTCGGCGTGGTTTGCGGCCTCGGGTTTTTCTACTCCTTCGTTGCCGCCCCGATGGTCGATGACGATGGCGTGGAGGAGGCAAAGCTCTGGGTCCTCGCCACCGTCGCGCTCGGACTGGCAGGCGTGAAGACCGCCGAGCGCAACAAGATCGGCATGCCGCAGGGTCTGATCGGCGGCCCCGCACTGGTGACGCGATGAGCCTTGGCTTGAAGGGCTGGCTCGCCGTCACGGCCGCGCTCTGCGTCGCCGTGCTCGCCGTCGCCTCAGCCCTGTCCGGCGCCGATCATAGGGCAGACAAGGCCGAAGCCGCTACTGGCCTCGCAAAGGAAGAAACGCGCGGCGAGACCATCCGCGCCGACACGAACGAGGCCGTCGCGATTCGGGGAACCGCCGCCGCCGATGCACAGGTCCGGGTCGAGCGCGTCACGCACACCGTCATCCGTGAGGTCGAGAAACATGCCGCAAGCCAGACACCGATTGATCCCGCTCTCGCTCGCGCTTGGGTCGTTGGCCTGCGCCGGATGTGCGACGAAGCCGGCCCCCACGCCTGCGCCGGTGACGACGCGGCAGATCGTGTTGACGGAGCGGCTGGCGACGGGCGGGTGCCTGCGCGGCCTGCTTCCTGACGACGACGGGCTGACCGTCGGCGGCGTGCTGACGTTCGCGACCGAGCGCCACCGCGACGCCCTGTGCGAGCGTGGCGAGGCCGGCGCGCTGCGGGGGGTGATCGACGACTTCAACGAGATCGAGCGCGAGAACGGACCGGAGGCCAAGCGATGAGCGAAGACGCCGCAATGCTCGCCTTCGGACTGACGGTCGGCGCTCTCGGTTGGGTGCTGATCTTCTTCGCGTTCGCGCCTACGCGGCGCGACTGACCATCTCGCGCAACTGCCGCACCCGGTGATAGCTGACGCCGGTCTGACGCTCAATCGACCGGAGCGACACACCGTCCGCCAGCAGCGCGACCGCCCGGCGCTCCTGCGCTCCACCGACCGGCGCAATCACTTTCGGTTGAGCGTCGGTCGTGGTGGTCCGGGGGCGCTCGGTTGCAGCGGCGGGAAGAGCAGTCATGGCGCTGGTCGCGATCACGGCGCCGGTGATTGCGCGCGCGACCCGACTGGGGCGGGCCTTGGTGGCGTTGACTTTTATGTCAACGACCGGGGTCGCGCGCATACGATCCGCATAATTTTCGACCGGATCTGAAACCGGCGCCGGGGCCTTCTCCGTTTCCTCGATCGCCCAACCAAGCAGCGGGTCGATCGTCGCCGCCGCCGCGAGCAAAACCAGCGCCGCCGCCGACTGAATAAACGGCCCCCACGTTGCAGCGTCCCACGAGATTGGCGGGGCCTCACCTGCGATCACCGCGTAAGCGTGGTGCGCCGCGAACGCGGTCCAGCCGGCGGTGACGCACAGGACATAGGCCCAGAACGATTTGGCCCGCGCCCGGCCCTTGGCTGCGGCCCGGCGCATCTGCGCCGACGCGTTGAACCCGAGCGCCTGGAACACGCCGGTCATCACCGCGAGCAGGCCGCCCTCAAGAGACCAGCCCTTGTCGATGATCCAGCCGCAGAAACACCACACGATCAGCGTCGCGGTGACGCCAAGGCTGACCGGGCGCACCCACTCGTTCGGTTCTGGCGTGGCGTCAACGTGCATCGCGGCAATCTCCCTGCCGCGAACGTATCGTTCAGGAATGTTTAGGCGCGGCTAACAGGTCGCGCAGATACGCGACGCGGGGCTGATCGCCTCGCGCGGTGTCGAGCGCTTCAGCTAGGTCGAGCGGCAAGAAGACTGCCACTCGGAAACGGGCCGGGAACGTGTAAAACGGTCACTTGCTGTCCGCCTTGGCCGGATCGCGCTCGTAGGTCTCGACCGGCGGCTTGATGGTGTAGACGTGTAGCTCTTCGTAAAGCTGGATCATGACGACTTCGAAGGTTGCCGCCTTTCGCAACTTGAGAAATTCGGCCTTCGCCTTCTGCAAGGCATCGCCGCGATCCGTGCCGTCGCCCCAATTCTCGAATGCGAAGTGGATGTGTTCTGGCTTGCGCGCGCCCGCAAACGTCGTCTTGACCGTCCAGCGATGTTGCGTCCTCACGTATCTTTCCTCCGCATCCGTTCCACCGCCGCGAGCGCGACGGCCTTGCCGCTGACATAGCGGCGCTTGATCGCTCGGCAGTGCGCGATCTCCCAGCCCATGAACCCGGCGACCGCTTCGTCATCGAAGCCCGCACTCACGTGAAGGCTCACGTCTCAGGCTCCGATAGGGGTGGGGGTGCAAACTCGAAACATCCTTGACCGTCGTGGGTCGGGAAGCGCGCTTTGCCTAGATCTCGGAACGCATAGCCACGCGCCGCAAGGTCGCCCTCCAGGGACACGCGGAGCCCGTGCGCTGTCACCTTGTCGATCGTGCCTTTCTTCGCCTGGTCGCGCAGTGTGGAAATCAGCCCGTCGAGAATGTTTTCCATTGCGCCGATCGCCTCGGCGCGCCGATTGTCCGCGTCGCTCGCGTCATACCACTCGTCATTGTGGCGGCGCTTCCGCGCAGACTTCTTCGGCGCCCCGGACGCAAGGGAGGGGGTCATGGGGCGGGGGCCGGCAAATCGGGAAGAGCGTGATGCACACATCCTGCCGACGCCTCCGCTTCGATAAGATC
>JBOFUS010000525.1:0-2035 GCA_051652685.1 Beijerinckiaceae bacterium | reverse complement strand
CCTCGCGCGCAAGCATCGCGCGTTCCGGGTCGGAAGCCGCGCTGCGGTCCCATTCCGCCAACAGCGGATCGACGGTCTTGCGCCACAGCGGCGGCACCAGCGACATAATCATCATCGTCATGTAGCCATGGGGGTAGGTCGGGCCTTCGGGCTCGATCTCCAGCGTCCAGAACGGCTTCGTCGCAAACATGTGGTGATGCGAATGGCGGGGCAGGTTGTAGAGCAGACCGGATGATATGCGGTGATAGGTGTTCCAGGCGTGGCGCGCCTCGATTCGCGCGCCGGGCGCGCGCACGAGGCCGTAGTGTTCGATGTAGTTGACCAGCTCCAGATAGAATTTCCCCTGAATGCCTGCGAGCGCGAAGAGCGCGCCGCCACCCCAGCCTCCGATCGCGAAGGCAAACAGGAGCAAAGTCAGTGACATCAGCTGACCGGTGATCACCCGGTTGTTCAATGACCAGACGCCGAGCCCCTTGCGCCGCAAGCGGTCGGTCTCGATGCGCACGGCCGAAATGTTTCCGCCGATCGTCGAGCGAACGAAGAAGGCGAGGGGATATTCACCCCGTCGCGCCGTCGCCGGGTCGGCTGGCGTGCAGACATGGCGATGATGGCCGTGGACATGCTCGATCGAGAAGGTCGTGTCAAAGGAGAAAGCCAGCAGCCAGCGTCCGGTAATCTGTGCAACATGGCTGTTGGTGCGGTGGACCAGCTCATGCGCCACGTTGGTTCCGGCCGCACCGATGAAGAGGCCCAGCCCCAACACGCCGCCAAGCGCGCTCCAGAACCCCGTTGCCGCGCGGGTGGACACGAGGTCGATACCGATGGCCGAAAGCACGGTGATCGCTGCATCGGGAACCGCGGGCGAGGCCACCAGCAGCAGCGCCAGCAGATTCAGCGCCAGCAGTGGCAGGGTCAGAAACAGCAAGGCCTCAAGCAGCCGCTGCGGACCGCTTTCGGGGGCGGAGCGATCCTCGCCGGCAGCCTCGTCCACGAAGGACGACAGGACAAAGCCCGCCACAAAGCCGAACCAGAGCGCCTGACCGCCGATCAGCAACGCGCCGAGGTTGGCCGCGAGCAACAGGTTCATCAGCAGATAGTGGAAATGGCGCAGCATCGAACATCTCCGATCCGGAACGGCCTGAAACATCGGTTCACGGCCTCGGAAAGTCAAACGGTTCAGTCATGATCAATCCCGATCCTCAAGGGAACGCCAGCGCTTCCCCCCACCGGCCATCGCTGCTACGCTCATCAGCCAATAGGGAGAACCGAATGCAGATCCTCATCGAGTATTGTGGCGCTTGAGGCCACGAACCCCAGGCCCTGCGTGTCAGGGCGGAACTTGAAAAGCGTGGCATTACCGACATCTCGCTGAAGCGCTCGTCTGGCGGCGTGTTCTACGTCTTTGTCGATGGCGTCATGCGGTTTTCGCGCCACGAAACCGGCCGCTATCCACTGCCCGATGACATCGACGGCTTTGTTGGATGACGAAACGATGAAAATTTCGCCCGTCGGCCGCCGGTCAGGGTGGACAGCCGGCAGGCGAGCCCCTATACGGCGGCGTCCGCGAGGAATGGCGATCCGTCACCTCCACGCCGGTTGCCCAGGTAGCTCAGTTGGTAGAGCATGCGACTGAAAATCGCAGTGTCGCTGGTTCGATTCCAGCCCTGGGCACCATTTGTGCGGCGTCGACGCAAAGTTGGAAGCGTTTTGGTCTCATTCACAAGACTGAAGCGGTTGTCCTGTCGCCCGGCGGTAGCGAAGATCAATCCGCCGAAAAGCCGAGCGCTCCACGTCCGCGACCGATTGAATCACTGCAATCCAGGTTGGGTGTGAGCGGAACCCGCGCTCGTTCTTTACGCAATTTGCCAACGGGCGAGATGCCATCACCACGACGAGTTGGCTGGGGGACTAGGATTCGAACCTAGACAACCAGAGTCAGAGTCTGGGGTCCTACCGTTAGACGATCCCCCAACGGACTTGGCTGATTGGTGCGATAGTCAACTCCGTCGTGTGGCGCAAGCTGGAAATTCTTTCG
>JBOFUS010000524.1:0-2357 GCA_051652685.1 Beijerinckiaceae bacterium | reverse complement strand
CGCTGCATGCCCGATGCGTGGCCTGATGGCCAAGAAAGCCGCGATTGTATGCGCCGGCAAGGCGTTGCCTGCGGACCTGAACGAGGCCTTCCGCTTCCAGCAGCTGTTGCATGCGCTTTGGCCATTCCGCCCTGTCATTCTCGCGGCAAAGGTCACCGAGATAGGCCAGCAGGCCAAGCGTCTCGGCGAGGCGCAACAGATCCGGTTCATAGGCGGGCGGCAGTTCCGGTGCCGGCTCAGCCGGGGCCACAGGCGGCGGCGCGGTACGGCGTTGCTGGCCAAGCGCCGGCGCGGCGGCCAGAAGGCCTGCCACCGCCAGAAGAAGCGCCAGCCGCTTCATGGCCGTTCCTCGACGATCTTGCGGCCACGTGCCACGATACTGGGCAAGCCGCGCGTTGTGGGCCATCGCGCCACATCCTCCGGCCGCGCCCACACGGTTTCGCCGATTTCGCTCGATGAGCGCGGCTCTCCCGCCACCCAATGGGCGGCGAAGGCACAGATGACGGCGTGAAACGCGATTTCCCCGTCAGGCGACCGCATAATCGTCTCGACATGGTCGATGAAGCCGGCGATGCGCGCCTCGACGCCAACCTCCTCCATCAGCTCGCGCAGCGCGCACTCAGCCAAAGTCTCCCCCATCTCCAGCCGCCCACCGGGAAACGTATAGAGCCCCCTCGCAGGCTCCACGATCCGCTCGGCAATCAGCACGCGCCCCTCGCGGAAAACACCGACAGAGGCGGCGAGCATGGGGCGAATTGGGATGATTGGCGCGGTCACTCCCAGACCCCTGTTCAGACGTGTTGGCCGCCGTTGATGTGCAATTCGGCACCGTGAACATAGGACGAGGCCCCTGAGCACAGGAACAGGATTGCCTTGGCCACTTCCTCGGTGGTGCCAAGGCGCTTCAACGGAATCTGGCTTTCCACAATCTTGTCGGTGCCGGGCGAGAGGATAGAGGTGTCAATCTCGCCCGGCGAGATGGCATTGACGCGCACGCCAAGCGGGCCGAAATCCGCCGCCATCTCGCGGGTCAGCGCAGCCAGCGCCGCCTTGGATGTGGCATAGGCCGCGCCCGCAAACGGGTGCACCCGGCCGCCGGCAATGGACGTGACATTGACAATCGAGCCCTTGGCGACGGTGAGCTCGTCCAGCAACCCGCGCGCGAGCATGATCGGCGCAAAGAAATTCACCTGAAACACACGGTTCCAGTCGTTGAATGCCGTGGTTGCGGCACCCAGCCGCTTGCCGCCCGGACCTTTTGGCGAAATGCCTGCGTTGTTGACGAGCGCATGCAGCTTGCCGCCCTCGATCTCCAGCCGGCGCTTCACCTCCGCGATGCCGCGCATGGTGTCTTCGGGGTCTTCGAGATCGATCTGGACGTGATCCGCCTCCCCCGACGGCCAGGGGCATTTGTCGGAGAAGGGCTGGCGCGAGCATGAGAGAATGCGCCAGCCCGCCATGGCGAAGACCTTGACGGTCGCATGGCCAATGCCGCGCGAGGCACCTGTCAGCAACATCACCGGCCGCTTGCCGGCCTCAGTTTTGGGAATGTTCATGCCCGGCATTGCCATATCGACGCACTCCCGCCCAACGGGAGCAGCTCAGGGGTAGAGCCGCTCCTTGGCGAACATTCCATCCTCCGATGTCCGGCGAAAGACAATCCGGTCATGCAGACGAAACGGCCTGTCATGCCAGAATTCCATCTGAAGCGGCGTAATACGATATCCCGTCCAGTGCGGCGGACGCGGCACGTCGGCGCCTTCGAACTTTGCCGTGAAGGCTGCGATCCGCGCCTCAAAGGTGGCGCGGGCGTCAAGCGGGCGGGATTGCTCGCTCGCCCACGCCCCGATGCGGCTCTCGCGCGGGCGGCTGGCGTAGTAGGCGTCGGCCTCGGCGTCCGTGACCTTCGCCACCGGACCGCGCACACGGACCTGCCGGCGCAGGCTCTTCCAGTGGAAGACCAGCGCTGCCCTCGGGTTGTCGGCCATCTCGCGCCCCTTGGCACTCTGGCTGTTGGTGTAGATGACGAAACCCCGGCGATCATGGCCGTTCATGAGCACCATCCGGACATCCGGCAGTCCACCCGCATCGACGGTTGCCAGCGCGACCGCGTTGGGATCGTTCGGCTCAGACACCCTGGCCTCTGCAAACCATTCTTCGAACAGCGAAAACGGGTCCGTGCTCGCAGTAAAGTCACCGGCCATTAACGAACCTCCGATACTGTGTTGGTGTGTGTTGGGTTGGGTGGAGCTATCCGTGGCGCGTGGCGTTTTAGCCGACGGCAGAACAAGCGCAAGAAGCATGTGGGCGCAGCTTGCGGCGTCCATGATCTTTGGCATGGCGCTCGGCGGCTGCAG
>JBOFUS010000523.1:0-5057 GCA_051652685.1 Beijerinckiaceae bacterium | reverse complement strand
TGGAACGGTTGGGCCGCGCCATGGAAGCCCGGGGCTATCAGGTAACACAGGCAAACAGTGTGGCTGCTGGCATGGCCGCCATCGGCGCGAAACCGCCTGCGTTCGCCGTGATCGACATGCGGCTGGCTGATGGCAACGGTATCGAGGTCATTTCCGAGCTCAAGCGCGTGCGGCCCGATGCGCGCGGCATCGTGCTGACCGGCTACGGCAACATCGCGACAGCGGTGACGGCGGTGAAAATGGGTGCCTTCGACTATCTGGCAAAGCCCGCAGACGCCGATGAGGTGGACGCTGCCTTGCGCGCCATCCCTGGCACCAAGCCCGAAACACCGGACAGCCTGATGTCCGCTGATCGCGTGCGTTGGGAACATATTCAGCGTGTCTACGAACTCTGCGAACGGAATGTGTCGGAGACGGCGCGCCGGCTCAACATGCACCGGCGCACGTTGCAGCGCATTCTCGCCAAGCGCGCACCGCGGTAGCTTCGCCAGATGCTCCAACCTTGCGCTTATCAACCGACGCCCTCACCCTGAGCCTGTCGAAGGGTGGCATCGGCTTTGCAATGCGGCGTTCACCCTTCGACAAGCGCAGGGTGAGGCGCTTCAGCGTTCAGCGGTGGACATGTGAGCGGCGGCCATCCTCACGCCATGGCGGTGCGGAATTCCGGCTGAAGGTCTAGCAGCGCCTGCTTCAGCTTCTCCAGCGCCCGGTTTTCAATCTGGCGCACGCGCTCCTTGGAGATGCCCAGGCGCGAACCGAGCGATTCCAGTGTCGCCGCATCGTCCTGGAGACGGCGCTCGCGGATAATGCGAATCTCGCGCTCGCTCAGCACCTTGAGCGCCGCAGCAAGCCAGCGCATGCGCCGGTCCCCGTCAATCGCTTCCTCGACGATCTCGTCAGGGCGCGGCTGGTTGTCCACCAGGAAGTCCATGCGGTCACTGGCCACGCCTTCCTGTTCCGAGAGCGGTGCGTTGAGCGAGGTATCGGGACCGGAAAGCCGCGCGGACATCATCTGGACGTCGTTCTTTGGCACGCCCATGACGGCTGCGATCTTGAGGTTGATTTCCTCCGTCGTCGCATGAGGGTCGGAACTGTGCGTAATGCGGGCGCGCAGGCGCCGGAGATTGAAGAACAGCGCTTTCTGGGCCGAACTCGTGCCTCCCCGAACAATCGACCAGTTTCTCAGGATGTAATCCTGGATCGAGGCGCGGATCCACCAGGTCGCGTAGGTCGAGAATCGCACTTCGCGGGCCGGCTCAAACCTTGCCGCAGCCTCCATCAGCCCTACATGCCCTTCCTGAATGAGATCAGGCACGGGCAGGCCATAGTTGCGAAATTTGGTAGCCACCGCGATGACGAGGCGCATATGCGCTTCAATAAGGTGATGAAGCGCCTGTTCGTCGCGCTGCTCGTTCCATGACACGGCGAGCGCCCGCTCATTCTCCCGCGTCAGGTACGGTGCGTCCATCGCCGCCTTGATAAAGCCGCGGCGCAAGCCGGCCAGATACGACATTTCCTGCTCCCGATATCCCTGTTCGCATATTTACGTAATGCGACGGGAAATGGATCACCGGTCAATCAGGGCTTTGTCGGGGCCTTTTCGGGGCGATTGCGGCCAAAATCCGGTTCGGCTGTTTCCTGACCGATCTGGATGATGCCGCGCCGGATGTCGCGCGTACGGCTGAAAAGCTCGTGCAGCTTGTCCCCTTCGCCCCAGCGAATGGCGCGCTGAAGATAGAACAGGTCTTCCTGAAAGCGGCCGAGCACCTCAAGCACCGCTTCGCGGTTGCTGAGGAAGACGTCGCGCCACATCGTCGGATCGGAGGCGGCAATGCGCGTGAAGTCACGGAAGCCGCCGGCGGAGAACTTGATCACCTCCGATTGTGTCACGGTCTGGAGATCATCGGCGGTGCCGACGATGTTGTAGGCGATCAGATGCGGCACATGGCTGGTGACGGCGAGCACGAGATCGTGGTGCTCCGGCGTCATCTCCTCGACCTTCGAGCCCGCGCCCTCCCAGAAGGCGCGGACAGCCGCGACCGCCGCCGGGTCCACGCCGTCGGGCGGCGTGAGGATGCACCATCTGTTGGCAAAGAGTGTCGAGAATCCGGCATCCGGCCCTGAGTATTCTGTGCCTGCCACCGGATGAGCCGGCACGAAGGCAATGCTTGCCGGCAAGAAGGGGAGGGCGGCCTTCACCACCGCACCCTTCACCGAGCCGACATCGGAGAGGATCGCGCCCGGCTTCATGGCCGGGCAGACGATCTCCGCTACCTGCGCGGTGGCGCCCACAGGAATGCAGAGGATGACAAGGTCGGCATCGCGCACGCCCTCGGCCGCATCGGTTGTGACCGCATCGGCGATGCCGATTTCGCGCACCCGCGTGGCCACTGCCTCCGAGGCATCGATGGCCACGATGCGTCCCGCCAGCCCGCGCTCGCGGGCAACCCGTGCGATCGAAGACCCGATGAGGCCAAGGCCGACAAGGGCCAATGTTCCAAAGACAGGCTGCATCAGGCGGCGGGTTTCGCCATGAATGCGGCGAGCGCCTTTACCACCAGCCGGTTGGCCTCTTCGGTGCCGATGGAGAGGCGGAGGTAGTCCGGCAATCCGTAGGCACCCACGGCGCGAACAATGATCCCGGTCGAGGAAAGGAAGATATCCGCCTCCTTCGCCGTCTTGCCAGCCGTCGCCGGAAACTTCAGCAGCAGGAAATTGCCCACACTCGGCGTCACGGCGATGCCAAGCTTGCCGATCTCGTCCGTCAGCCAGGGCAGCCAGTGCTCGTTATGGGCAATGGCCGCATCCTCGTGGGTCTGGTCGTCCATCGCCGCGACGCCTGCCGCAATGGCCGGCGCGTTCACGTTGAAGGGTCCGCGAATGCGGTTCAGCGCATCGACCACATGTTCCGGCCCGTAGAGCCAGCCGAGGCGAACCGCCGCAAGCCCGTGGATCTTGGAGAAGGTGCGCGTCATTACGACGTTCTGCGAGGTCGCCACCAGTTCCAGCCCCGAGGCATAGTCGTTGCGCCTGACGTATTCGGCGTAGGCCGCGTCCAGCACCAGCAGCACATGGGGCGGGAGCGCCGCATGCAGGCGCTTCACCTCGTCGAAAGGCAGATAGGTGCCTGTCGGGTTGTTGGGGTTGGCGAGAAAGACGATCTTCGTGCGCGGTGTCAGTGCGCCGATCAGCGCATCGACATCGGCAGTGAGGTTCTTCTCTTTCGCCACCACAGGCTTGCCGCCGGCAGCAAGGATAGCGATCTTGTAGACGAGGAAGCCGTATTCGCTGAAAAGCCCCTCGTCGTCTGGCCCGATATAGGCATTGGTCAGGAGTGACAGCAGCTCGTCGGAGCCCGAACCGCAGAGCAGGCGCGACGGATCGAGCCCGAACTTGCGGCCGATGGCCTCGCGCAGCGCCGTCGCGGATCCGTCCGGATAGTGCTCCAGCCTCGCAGCGGCCGCGAGATAGGCCTCCCTTGCGGCGGGGCTCGGTCCCAGCGGTGTCTCGTTGGACGAGAGCTTGTGGATCTTCGTCACGCCGGGACCAGCTGCGGATTTACCGGGCACATAGGCCTCGATCTCGAGGACGCCGGGGCGGGGGACGGGCTTGCTGAGTACGGTGGACATGATTTCTTCCGGTGGACGTCAGAGGGCGTTTACAGAAAACGGCGCGGTGTGGCCACCGATCTCGCGGTAGCGCACAACACCGCAGCCCATTTCAGCCAGGGTACTGATCACGAAGGCAGGTGATAGCGCCTCTGGGTGGGCTGTCAGCGCGGCCAGCGCGTTGTCGGTGCCGCCGGTGAGCACCACGCGCATGCCGAGCTTCGCCAGCCGCTCCGGCACCGCCGGCTTCCAGCGCTCGACGGTGAGGCTCGCCACGATCACCTCACGCACAGCCGATTCGGCCAGCGGCTTCGAGATCACATAGACGGGGAGCCCCGCCGGGTGGTCTGGCCGGTCGACGAAGGGCAGGCGGGCAATGATCTTCGGCCTGTCCTCGCCTTCAAGGCTTTGCCACCACGGGCCATCCTCCGCCGGCCGGTCCAGCCGGAAGATGCCGAGATCACCGCGCGAGACATGCACGGCGTCAATGACGGCGTTGGCACCCGCATGGGTACAGAAAGGCACCGTAAAGCCGAAGTGAAACCGCGCCGAATCGCGGATGGCGGCGGCATCGACCGACACATCGGCATGCACCGAATGCGGGGCCTGGACATAGGTGAAGGTCGAGATGATGACGCGCCAGATGCTCTCGACGGTGTCGAGCGGCAAAAGGCCGCGATGCCGCTCCACCAGCCGGCGCAGCACCTCGGCTTCGCGCGCCGGGCGGAAGGCGGAGCCGGACTTGCCCGTGCCTTTCACCGCGATCAGCGTTTCGATTACCTCGCTTCGCTCGATGAGCAGCGCGTGCATGTCTGCATCGAGCCGGTCGATCTCGTTGCGGATATCGGCGAGCGTGGGGGAGGGAGGAAGCGGCATTTGTTTGCACCTGATCCCCCATCACTAGCCGGGGTGGATGTGAAAAAACAAGGGAGCGGCGAATGGCTTGCGAAGCGGCGGCCAGCTTGTATTCCTTCGGTTCATGCACCTGATCGCCCGAGCCTTTGTCATTCTCCTTTTCGCGGTCGTCGCGACTTTGATCGCGATCTCTGTATTCGCCCCCCATTGGATTGCATCGATCAGTGATCGCGGCGGAAGAATTTTGCGTGGAACTTTCCCGTCGCTGTCGGAGGGGCTTCGGCCAAAGTCCGCCAGGGATCTGGCGGTGCTGCTTGCCGAGAAAGGCGTCCAGAGGGGCGATCCCGTGTTTATTCGCATCTTCAAGGAGAGTTCGGAGCTGGAGCTCTTCATGCGCTCCCCATCGGGCTGGAAGCTGGTGAAGACCTATCCTGTCTGTCGCTGGTCGGGTGTGCTCGGTCCCAAGCTCAAGGAGGGCGATGGTCAGTCGCCCGAGGGGTTCTATGCCGTGACGCGCCGGGCGCTCAATCCCAACTCCAGCTACTACCTTTCCTTCAATCTCGGCTTCCCCAACGCCTTTGACCGCGCCCATGG
>JBOFUS010000522.1:0-5539 GCA_051652685.1 Beijerinckiaceae bacterium | reverse complement strand
AGGAGGTTGCGCCAACCCTTGATCGTCTCGTAGTCCGGCCCGCCAAGCACGAACTGCACCGGCTGCTGGACGCCGCCACGCTGGCCGAGTGAGGGAGGATTGACCACGACCACGCGGGCACCGACGACGCCCTGCATGCGGCCAAAAAGCTCGCGCTGCAGCTGCATCTGCCCAACGGTCCGCTCGTCCCATGGCTTGAGGCGGGCGATGATGAGAGCAGCATTCACCGGAGCTGGTCGCTGGAAGCCCGGCGCGATGATTGTCAGTGTCGAAGCTATGACGCCGGAGTCGATGTAGGGCTTCAGCACCCGCTCGACTTCCTTCGCCCGCTCGCGGGTGAAGTTGAGGCTTGAACCCTCGGGTGCCGTGATCGGGATCAGCAGCGTCGAGCGGTCTTCCGTCGGCGCGAATTCCTTCTTGATGTTGGTGAAGAAGCTGAACGCCGCAAAGCTGACGAGAGCGCCAACCGCGAGCACCACGATCGGCGCAGCGAGAGCGCCGCGCAGCATGACCCGGTAACCGCTGTTCATCCCGTTGAAGGCTGGTTCCGTCCAGCGGTGGATGAAGCCGTGGTGCGACGACAGGAGCTTCGAACACAGCATCGGCGTCAGGGTTCGCGCGACAATACCCGAAAAACCGATGGCGGCCGCAAGCGTGATGCCAAACTCCCGGAAAAGCTTCCCTGTTTGCCCGTCCATGAAGGAGATGGGCAGGAACACGGACATCAGCGTGATTGTCGTCGCGATGACGGCGAAGGCGATCTCTCGCGCGCCGATGTAGGACGCGATGAGCGCCTCTTCGCCTTCCTCGATGCGGCGGTGGATGTTTTCCACCTCCACGATCGCATCATCGACCACGATCCCGATGGCCAGCACGATTGCGAGCAGGGTCAGCGTGTTGATCGAGAAGCCGAACGCCCAGAGCACCATAAAGGTGGGAATGACCGAGAAGGGAATCGCCGAAATGGCCACAAGCGTCGAGCGCCAGTCCCGCAGGAAGATCAGGATGACGAGCACGACCAGCAGCACGCCCTCGATCAGCGTGGTCATCACGCCGTTGATCGAGGAGCGGATGAAGACGCCCTCGTTGTAGAGGATCTCCATATTCATGCCGAGCGGCAGGCCGGGCTTCAGGCGTGCGAGTTCGTTGGTCACGCCTTCCGCCACGGCGAGCGTGTTGGCCGTGCCCTGGCGGATGATGCCGAGGCCAAGGCCTTCCTGGCCAAAGCTGTAGAATTCGAAGCGGTTGTCCTGGGGGGCCACTTCCACGTTGGCGACTTCGCCAAGGCGGATGGGGTAGCCATTGCGGTTCGCGACCACGAGCTGCATGAACTCCTCGCGGTTCGACACGCGGCTGTCCACCTTGATGGTCTGCTCTTTCTGCAAGCCTTCGGCGATGCCGCCTGCACCCTCGAAGTTCTGGCGGCGGATGGCCTGCTCGACATCGATGACGGTGAGGCCACGCGCCGCGAGTGCCGCCCGATCAATGTAGACGCGCATCGAATAGCGGCGTTCACCGCTGAGGTTGACGTTAGCGACGCCAGGTACCGTGGACAGCTTGTCCATCACATTGCGGCGCAGATAGTCGGATACTTCCATCGGCGACATCTGGGTCGAGGTCACGCCGATCCACATCATGGCCTGTGCGTTCGAATCGACGCGCTGGATGATCGGGGACTGCACGCCTTCGGGAAGCCGTGAGATGATGCGTCCGACCCGGTCGCGCACGTCTGCCGCAGCGGCGTCCGACTCGCGGTTGACATTGAACTCGATGTTGACCGACGAGCGCCCGTTCTGGCTCGACGAACTGATCTGCTGGATGCCTTCAATGCCGGCAACCGCGCCCTCGATGATCTCGGTGATGCGGTTCTCGATGACCTCATTGGACGCACCGCGGTAGGCCGTGACAACCGAGACCTGCGGCGGATCGATGGCGGGGTATTCGCGCACGGGCAGCCCCTGCAGCGCGGCGAGGCCGCCCACAAGCAGCAGCAGGCTGAGCACAGTCGCGAAGACGGGGCGGCGGATCGAAACGTCTGAAAGCTGCATCGTCTCTCTCCCGGATCCGGATTACTGGCGCTGCACGGGCGGCTGGCCCGGCGTCGTCACTGGTGCAGCCTGGGCTGCCGTGGCGGGCGCGACAGGCGCAGCCGATTGCGGGGCGGGCGGGCGCTCGTTACCTTGCCCGCGCCCCTGTCCCTGGCCGCCTTGTCCTTGACCGCCCTGACCGCCGCGCGCGCCAGCCGGGCGTTCGCCCTGGCCGGCAGGCGCGGCTGCGCCCAGCGGCCGGGCCGTGACCTGCATGCCGGCACGGACGCGTTGCACACCGCGCACGACGATCTGGTCGCCTGCGGCAACGCCATCGACAACCTCAACCTTGCCCGGTTCGCGCTGGCCGAGCTTCACCACCCTGCGCTCGATGCGGTTGTCCTTGACCACGAAGACGAACTGGAGCGGGCCTTCGCCCACCACGGCTTCTTCCGGCACGATCACGGCGTTCTCGCGCTTGGCGACCTCAAGCCAGACATTCATGAACATGCCGGGGCGAAGCGCCAGATCAGCGTTCTCGACAATGGCAGTCAACCGCACGCTGCGGGTCACCGGGTCGATGCGCGTATCGATGACGGCAACCTTGCCGTCAAAGCGGCGCGCACCGAAGGCTGCGGCGGCAGCCTTGATGGCGGAGTCTGGCTGGATGCGGCCCATCAGGTTTTCCGGAGCCTGGAAATCGAGCCTTACCTTGGAGATGTCATCCAGCGTCGTGATGGGCGTGCGGCCGTCGAGGAACGCTCCAAGGCTGACCTGGCGGACGCCGACCCTGCCGGCGAACGGCGCACGCACCACCATGTCGTTGAGCCGCGCCATCGTCGCGCGCTCGCGCGCCATGAAGTTCTGAACGGCGCTGTCGGCGGTCTTCACCTGCGCGGTCAGATCATCGACCAGCGCTTCGGTACCCGAGCCCGAACGGCGGAGAGACTGTGCCCGCTCCAGCTTGGTTTTCAGTTCATTGCGCTTGGCTTCTTCCTGCGCGATAGCGGCCTTCGCTGCTTCCATGTCGGCGCGCCGCTCGGCGCTGTCGATGCGCAGAAGTTCCTGCCCGGCTGAAACCGTCGCACCTTCCGCGAAGGCGATGGACTCGACAATGCCGCTGGCCTTGGAATTAATGATCACAGACTCGAAGGCGCGTGTGGTGCCGACCGCCTCGGTGACTTCGGTGATGGTGCCGCGTGCTGCGGGAACAACCTCCACAGCAGGAGCCTGGCCTCCGCCACCGCCGCCGCCACCAGGACGTCCCCCGCCTCCAGGTCCTGCCTGTTGCTGCGGCGCTGCCTGCTGGGCTGGCAGCAGCGGCTTGATGATATTGAGCACGGGCTCGGGCAGATGCGTCTGTACAGTAGCCCAGTTTTCATGGGTAAAGTACGCACCGGCGCCGAGAACGCCCACAACCAACAATTGGCCATACCAACGCATTTCGACATCCCTGCCTGCCCGAAGGCCGTTCTAGCTTCCGTCCTTAGCAAGTCGAGCGCCAACCGCGTGCCGGAAGATTACTTTTTGGTTAGCTGCCACCGCGCCACAGACTTTTGGCTTCAATCCGCGTTCTAGACCTCCCTTGACGAAGCGTCCATGACAGATGCTGTCTATGCCGGACATGGACAGGCAGGTTCGCGAGATCGTGACAGTTTCCCAGGCCGCCGATTCCCTCGCCGCCGGCCCGCTTTTCGTGCTGCGTTGCTGGCGGGCGGAGGGAACGCCCGCGATGATTGCGATCGTGGCCTGCACTGCGGGTTCCACGCCGCGCGAGGAAGGTGCGTGGATAGGTGTCTCCGCTTCAGGCGTCGTCGGCACCATCGGTGGCGGGAGGCTGGAGTGGGACGTCATCGCGTTTGCGCGGAGCGCCCTTGATGGCGTTAACGCGCAGAAATCGCTGTCAATTCCGCTCGGACCGGAGATTGGCCAGTGCTGTGGCGGCAGGGTCGATATCCGCCTTGTGCCGCTTGATGATGCACTCCTCGACACGCTTGCGGGCAAAGCGGCCGCCGAACGGGCGGCAAGTCCCGAAGTCTGGATCCATGGCGCTGGCCACGTCGGCCGGGCGCTGGCGCTGGCGCTTTCGCCGCTGCCCTTTCAGGTGACGTTGCTTGACCAGCGGGAAGACGAGCTTGCGAGGGTCGATGCGCCGGGCGTGCGCCGGATCGTCGCGGAACGCCCTTCGGCACGCGTCGCCGATGCCAGACCCGGCGCGGCGCATGTGGTGATGACCCACAGCCACGCCCTCGACAGCCTGATCGCGGCGGCTGTCCTTGAACGAGGCGACTTCCGCTATCTCGGGCTGATCGGGTCCGCCACCAAGAAGGCGTTGTTCCTGAAAGGGTTTCGCGAGACGGGCGTTCCGGAGGCGCAGATCGCCCGCGTCGTTTGCCCCATCGGCGGAAGCGCAGTGCGCGACAAGCGGCCCGAGGTGATCGCGGCGCTGGCGGCCGCTGAGATCACGACGGCGTTGCTCGGCGATTGAACGTTGTTCAGTTCCGGCTGCGGGCGGGTGCCGCGACCGGCTGGTGGCGGATGTCGGCGAATGCGCCGGTCTTGATCCGGGCCATCGGATCGCGCCCGCCAAAGCGCGCCGCAAAGCCTTCTGCCGGCGCGAAATAGACAGCGGCCACGCGCTGCGGCTGGGCGGCCTGCGCATTCCCTTGCCCGGCACCTGCCTGCCCGTTGTTGACACGGGCCATCGGCGTTCCGCCGCCGGGGATGCTGTCCAGCTCGAATGGCCGGTCTGGCGGCAGCGGCACAGTGCGGGCGATGGGCCTGGCCTCGGCCACAAGGGTGGGCGCAGCCGAGGCAGAGGCCACAATGGCTGGTGCTGCAACGGCGGCCACCTGCGGCGCGGGTGAGAAAGCAGGGATGGGTGCCGGCGTGCGCGGGATTGGCGTGGCGCGCGGAGCAGGAGCGGCTTCTGCCACCATGATCGTCTCGCGCGGCTGGAGGGAGGGCGCGGTTTCGCCTGGCAGGTTTGCCGGTGCGCCGTCAGTGCGCAATGTCGAGACCAGCATGCGGTCATCGCTGCCGCGCGTGTTGGCGCGGCGCAGATAGTCCACCTTCACCTGCGCCGTGCCTAGGTGCTTGAACTCGAGCGCATAGGCCACGCGCTCCGACAGGTCGATGATACGACCGCCATGGAACGGGCCACGGTCATTGACGCGTACCACGATGGACCGCCCGTTGCGGACGTTGGTGACGCGGGCATAGCTCGGCAGCGGCATCGTCGGATGCGCAGCGGAATAGGCGTGCTTGTCATAGACCTCGCCATTCGCCGTCTTGCGGCCGTGGAAGGCATCGCCATACCAGGAGGCGGGGCCGGTGGCGGAATATCCGGGATTGTCGCGCGGCGTGTACCAGCGGCCGGCCACGCGGTAGGGCTTGCCGACATGGTCGCGTCCGCCGCCCTTGGGCACCGAGGACCCGTCGGCCACGACGCGGGGGCTGGCGGAGCCGTATTTCGCGCGGTTGGAGAAAGCACCGATCTCGCGCTGGTTCTG
>JBOFUS010000521.1:0-1237 GCA_051652685.1 Beijerinckiaceae bacterium | reverse complement strand
AAGGTGAGGAAGGCCAGGATCATCAGGCCGGATGCCAGCAGATTGGGCGGCAAAGCGGCGAGGCGGGCTCTGGCGCTGGCGAAGGGGCCGGCGGATGGCAGGGGAGGGGGCATGGTGTCTTCGGTGGTCACAGCGGTCGCTTGGCCGACCGGATGGAAGGATAGGTCAGGCATGCTGCGTTGTCATGAAGGTTGCGGGGTGATTCGCGCGGGGGAAGCGTCGCGATGCATGAACAACGTCGTGCCCCTCACCTGTCCTCTCCCCGCAAGCGGGGCGAGGAACGCGCGTCAATGTTCGCGCTATCGGAGCCGAGCGCCCCTCTCCCCGGTCCAAACATTCCCGGGGAGAGGGCAGGTGAGGGGCAGCCGGCTGGAAGTTCGCGCGGAGGGTGGGGTGCGTCGTCGGCGGGCCAGCAGGCAGGTGAAGTGGCATGTCGCCACCGCAAATCCGCGCGCTGACATCGGCGCTGGCTTGACAAACTTTGTCATAAGCGAAAGCATTGGATGGAAAGACGAACAGCTGAACTGCCGGAGACACGAACGTGGCGACGATGAATGTTTCGCTCCCTGACCCGCTGAAAGCGTGGGTCGAGCGCCAGGCGGCCGGCGGCCGTTATGGCAACGCGAGCGATTATGTGCGCGATCTGATCCGGAAGGATCAGGCGCGTCAGGAGGCAGTCGCCGCCTTGCAGGTCGCCATTGATACGGGTCTGCAAAGCGGGCCTCCAGCCGCGTTCGACCCCGCCGCCTTCAAGCGCCGGATGCGCGAGCGGCATCTTGACCGGTAGTGCTTCGCGCTATGAGCTGACGCCGGAAGCGCTGGCCGATCTTGCAGACATCTGGGCCTACGGAGCGGCCAAGTGGTCGCCCGATCAGGCGGACCGGTACACTGACGAACTCGCACATGTGTTCGAGACACTCGTCACGATGCCGGGCATGGCGCGCGAGCGCACCGAGTTCGTTCCGCCGGTGCGCATCCATGTGCATGGGTCGCATCTGGTGGTCTATGTCCTCGCGGGCAACGTGGTGTCCGTCATTCGCGTGCTGGGTGGTCGGCAGGACTGGCGCGCGATATTGAACTGCGTGGATGGGTAACCCCCTCACCGATTATCCCCATCAAACATCCGTCCCACGCCTCCCAGAACAGACCCCTCTTCCTGCCCACCCATCGAATTCGCCAGTATCCGCCCCGCAAGCCGGCTGAACGGCAGTGATTGCAGCCACACATGGCCCGGTCC
>JBOFUS010000520.1:0-6483 GCA_051652685.1 Beijerinckiaceae bacterium | reverse complement strand
AAACGCACCGCTACCCCGGTCTGCGCGATGAAGGCCTCTGCCAGCACCGCGAGAAGGCCGGAATCCTGCACGGTGTGCGTCGCGGCTATCGTGACAAAACGCCTGATCGTTGGTTGCGCTCCTGCCCTTTCGGCCATGACAAAAGGAATGCTCACCAACGCGCAGAGCGCGCTGCGCCGCGATATGGCGCTTGGCCTTGCGTCAGCTGCCGGTCTCATCCTGCGAACCTCCTGCCAAGATGGCTGACGCCAAAGGCCAGCGCGTTGACGGCAAGTGTGAGCCCGATCAGCACAAGGCCGAGGCCAAGCGCCAGTGGCAGATCGCCCTTGGACGTCTCGAGCGCGATGGATGTTGTCATCGTGCGGGTGTGCCCTGCGATATTGCCGCCGACAATGAGCACCGCACCGACCTCGGCGCTCGCCCGGCCAAAGCCCGCCAGCAGTCCCGTGGCAAGTGCGAAGCGTCCATCGTAGAGCAGGGTCGGCACGGCACGAAAGCCCGTCAGGCCCAGCGATGTCAGGTGCTCGCGGTACTCGCCCCACAGTTCCTCGACCGCGCCGCGCGTCAGCGCCATGACGATGGGCACCACGAGCAGTGTCTGCGCGATCACCATCGCCGTCGGCGTGAACAGCAGGCCCAGCGAACCGAGCGGTCCGGAGCGCGACAGCACGAGATACACCATCAGACCGGCCACGACCGGCGGCAGGCCCATGAGGCCATTGACCAGCACCACAACAGCATTGCGCCCCGGAAAGCGCGCCAGCGCCAGCCAGGCACCCAGCGGCAGGCCGATCAGGGCCGCAAGCAGCACCGCCGTCAGGGTGACGGCGAGCGACAGCCCGACGATGCCCAGAAACTGCGGATCGGCGGAGAGGATCAAACCGAAGGCGGCGGCGAAAGCCGATGCGACGTCCATGGGAGATTTCTAGCAGCCCCGCGCGGAAACGCGAGGGGGGACGCTCATGGCCTCACACTCCGTCCTTCACGCGCCGAGCGGTGGATGGCGGCGATCACCTTAAGTGTCGCCAGCCCCTCCGCGCCTGAGACCAGCGGCAGCTCATCGCCTCTGATCACCCGTGCGAAATGGCGGATCTGCAGGCGCAGCGGGTCTTCATCCGCCACCACTTCGCGCGCGATGGCGAACGGCTCGAACCAGCCGCGCTTGCCGGGGTTGGACCAGAGCTCCAGACGGGGCACGGCCAGCGAACCATGGGTGCCGCCGATGTGGTAGCAATGCTGGTCAGCCTGCGGGAAAGCCGCGTTCTCACCCGTCGTCTGTTCCCAGCTCCAGGGAGCCACCACCGTGTCGGAGATGTTGAGCGTGCCGAGTGCGCCGTTGTCGAAGCGCAGGATAGCCACGCTCGTCTCGTCAACCGGATGACCGCGCACAGCGTTGTTCTGGAAGGCGTGAACCTCTGCCACCTCGCCCACCAGATAGCGGAAAAGGTCTATATCGTGGATGGCATTCATCAGCACCGGACCGGCACCGGGCATGCGCCGCCATTCCGTTTCAAAATATTCGTCCGGCTTCAACAGCCAGAAGAAGCTGTGAGCCGCAACGATGCGGCCGAGTTTGCCCGATGCGATGATCTCCTTCGCGCGCGCCACCATCGGGTTGTGCCGGCGGTGATGGCCCGTGAGCAGCGGCACGCCCGCCGATGCGGCGGCCGATACCAGCTTCGCCCCCTCCCCGAGGTCATCCGCAATCGGCTTCTCTACGAGCACCGGCAGACCAGCCGCCACCGCCGCCAGGCCGTGGGCGACATGCAGCTGGTTAGGTGTGGCGATCAGCACGCCGTCCGGCCGCCCTGCTGCGAGCATGGTGTCGAAATCCGGGAACCACGGCGCTCCACTGGCAGCCGCAACTGCCTGCGTACCCGGCGCAGGATCAACCACCGCATGGAGCGCAACGGTCGGCTCAGCGACGATATGGGAGATATGTCGCCGGCCGATCTGGCCCGCACCCATCACGGCGATGCGGACAGGCGTCATGCCCTGGCCTTTGTGGATTGCCCCCGGATCAGCGTGGCCAGCCGTTCAACGCCAAGCACGTAGCCCTGCACGCCGAGCCCCGCGATGACGCCATCGGCCCGGAGCGAAACATAGGAGTGATGCCGGAAGCTTTCGCGCTTGTGAACATTGGAGATATGCACCTCGATCACCGGCCCCTCGAAGGTGTTGAGCGCATCAAGGATGGCGACCGAGGTATGGGTGAAAGCGGCCGGATTGATCACGATCCCGGCAGCCACCTCGCGGGCTTCGTGGATCCAGTCGATCAGCTCATATTCGCGGTTCGACTGGTGGAAACGGATGTCGATGCCATGCGCAGCAGCAGCCTTGCGGCAGCTCGCCTCGACATCGGCGAGCGTGTCGTGACCGTAGATCTCGGGCTGGCGCTTGCCCAGCAGGTTGAGGTTGGGGCCATTGAGGACGAAGATCAGCGGGGACGTCTTTGGCGTGGACTTCGATGTCGTTGGCTTCAATGTCTTGGGCATGGGCAGGCTCTCGGATAAGCGACGACAATGCGCCCCTTGATCGGCGCAGTTGCCCGTGGAAGCAAGGGGGGTAGAAGGACAGCTTCATCGTCCATTCCTGTATCGGCTTCAATCCCGCGCCTCGCCGACGGCTTGATTTGTACGCTTCAGAGGCGTACAGTTTGAGAAACGCACCCTGCTGAGGATAACCATGATGCGCTCCTTCCAGAACCACGTCGGCCAAATTGACGAACCGGGCAGCGAACGGATGCATTTCCGGGCCAAGCCACGCGTCAAACGGGCGATCCAGCAGGCGGCGGCACTGTCGGGAATGGACGACTCTCTGTTCACCATGAACGCGGCTTATCGCCAGGCTCTTGAGACCATCGCAGCCCATGAGCGCACGCTGCTGCGCCCCGAAGATCATGCGGCGTTCTTTGCCGCGATCGACGCTCCGCCGGCACCAACGGCACGGTTGAGAGACGCCTTCAAGCGCCAGACAAGCATGGTGCCGGCGAAGTGAGCCAGCCGCAGGACGCGCGGCCAATCATCGAACCCTTCGATCCCGCACGGCACGACCGGGAAGGCTTTTCCTGCGGTGTCGCGCAGGTTGATAACTTTTTCAGGCGTACCGCCGGCAAGCTTTCGAAGGCGGATAACCTGCGCGTTTTCGTCATGCGCGCGGCCGCTGGTCCTGTGATCGGTTTCCACGCGCTGAACGCGCATGCGGTCAGCTACGAGGATCTCCCGCCGCGCTTCGCCCGCACACGGGCCGGCCATGGTACGATCCCGGCTGCCTACATCTCGATGATCGGTGTAGACCGTCGCTATACAGGACGCGGGTTTGGCGGCGATCTTCTGGTCGATGCGCTCAGGCGTATCGCATCAGCCTCGAAAGACCTCGGTATCGCCGTCGTTCTGCTGGACATCCTCGACGATGGCGACATAGCGAATGTGGCACGGCGAAAGACGCTCTACACCGGTTACGGCTTCCAGCCGCTGGCGTCGAACCCGCTCCGACTCTTCCTTCCGGTCGCGACCGTAAGGATGCTGACCGAGGCCGCCCAGCAACGCGACGATTCCGCCTGAACCGGTAGCGCCCGCTACGCCTTGACCCCCGCGAACGCATCGTCCTGCCCGCTCTTCGTCAGGAATGACGGCAGACCCAGCGGTTGCTTGCGCTCCGGCGGCAGGGGCGACTGGAACGGCCTGTCGCCGCGCCGCGCCCGGAAATCCGCCTTCACCGCCTCGCGCAATGCCGCGTTCGTCATCAGGTCATAGCCCGCACCGGCCAGGATGATCGAGGTGTTGAGGCTTGCCTTGTCGCCAATCGACATGCCGGCGCAGGCTGTCACAGGCCAGGTGTGAAGACCGATCCCCAGCGGCAGCGTCGGCCAGCCGAAGATGCCGGCCGGCGTCTGGTAGCTGATGTCGCCGACATCGGTCGAGCCGCCGGCCAGCACATTCTGGAGGAACGGCAGGGCGCGCGGCGACATGCCGACTTCCGGCACGTTCATCGCCTTCTGGCAGCCCTTCGCGAATGCCTGCTCGGCAGCTGTCCACTCCAGCGGTGTGGCGAGGATGTGGCTGTAGAACAGCTTCGCCAGCGGCTCGTTGGGCATAAGATCATACATGCCGAAATAGAGGTTGAACTCGGCCTTCGTCTGCGTGGCCATGGCGCAGCCATCGGCGATCTGGCGCGCCCAGTCGGTCATGGCGTTGACCTTGTCGCGGTCCATGTCGCGAATGGTGATCCAGATCTGCGCGAAGTCCGGGACAACGTTGGGTGCCAGACCCGCGCTCTCATAGATGAAATGGATGCGCGCCGACGGCAAGATATGCTCGCGCATCATCTGGATGCCGTGGTCGAAGAGCACCGCCGCCTTGAGCGCGCTGCGGCCTTCCCATGGCGCATTGCCCGCATGGGCCGTGGTGCCGCGGAAGATCACCTTGGCATTGTTGGTGGCGTTCATGCGGATGTTGCCCGTGGCCGCGAACGGGGCCGGATGCCAGGCGAGCACCGCGTCGCAATCGGCAAAGAGGTTGTCGCGCGCCATGTAGACCTTGGCACCTTCGGTCTCCTCGGCGGCACAGCCGTAAACGCGGATCGTGCCGGGCGTGCGATCCGCCTCCATCATCCGCTTCAGGGCGATGGCTCCGCCCGTGCAGCCTGCGCCGAGCATGTTGTGGCCGCAGCCGTGGCCATCGGCTACTCCGGTGGAGGCTGGCATCTGGCGCGGCTCGGCGGCGTTACCGAGGCCCGGCAGCGCGTCATACTCCGGCAGGTAGCCGATCACGGCGCCGCCGGTGCCCTGCTTCCATTCGGCAATGAACGCCGTCGGCACACCGGATGTGGCGCGGCTGGTGATCCGGAACCCGGCTGCCTCCAGCTCGCGGATATGGACCTGATAGGACTTCACCTCGGCGAGCGACACCTCGGCCAGCGCCCAGACTTCGCGGGACAGGCGCAGCACAGCATCCTGCACGGCAGCAACCGCGCGGCTCGCGACGGCGTGCGAGGGTGGTGGAGGCGGGGCCGGCGCAGCGGAGGGGGCTGCCGTTTGCGCCTGCGCCAGCACAATGCCCCCACCCGAAGCAGCGGCCGCCGCGCCCGCGCCTGCCGCGCCAAGCACCGCGCGCCGATCCAGAGTGGTGCCGGTCTTGCCTGTCATGCAACTAAACCTCGAGAAACGTTGCTGCGCCGGTATCAAGTAAACCGGGTTGTAAGATAGCGCAGGGAATAGCGATGGAAAGGATAACCCGGCGGGTCTTCCCTTGTCCAAAGCCCGTCGCCAAGCTAACGCCTGAAACATCAACGGCTGGCGGGACAACGGAAGATGAGCGACACCGATGCAGCCCATGCAGCTGCGGACTCGCCGTTGCAGGCGGTCGTTCATGCGGCGGAGTTGCTGATACAGGCGCTCGGCGCCAGAATCGGGCGCATTGGCGATGCTGGCGCGGATCTGGCGGGATTTGCGGCACGCCTCGCCGCTCAGGAACTCTCGATCGGCATTTTGCTGGCCATGACTGCAGCCGTCGCAGGTGTCGTCATTCTGACCCACGCCACCATAAGGAAGCTTGTGGGCGTGCGGCCTTCGATCTGGGCGACGAACATCTGGCCGCTGCTCTTTGCACTATCACTTGGAATTGCCACCACGCGGTTCCTGACCCCAGAGCCAGGACCAGTTCGTGCGGCCTTGCAAGGCTGGGCGCTTCTCGCGGCGCTGGCGGTCGTCGTCCGTCCTGTTTGCAACCATCTGGTTGTCGGAGAAGCCCTTGGTCACGTCGCACGCCGTCTCAGAGTGTTTTCAGATGGCATTGCATTTGCCCTCGTCTGGGCACTCGTCGGCGTCGGCGTGCAGACCACACTTCGCCAATGGCAAGTGGGCGAAGGTTTGCGCGACCTCATCGGTACCTTTTTTCTTTCACTTCCTGTCTGGTTGATCTTGCTATGGAACTATAATCGCCACGCGCCGGCCCTGGTTTACGCAATCGCCGGGCCGCAGCCGCGCTCCTTCGCTCGCTGGCGCGCCGCGAAGATGTGGCCTGCAGCAGCAGTCATCTTTCTCGTGGCAGCGCTTCTGCTGATGCAGCTTTCCATTACAGTTGGTCGATCACTGCCGCCAGTAGCCTTTCTCCTGACCCTCGTTCTTGTCTTGCTGGCACCCCATATCGACACACTGCTGGCGAGTTGGGCGGCAAAGGGCTTGGCGCAGACGCGTCTGCCCGTCACCATCGTCGCAATGCGGCGGACGGTGCGCCCGGCGTTTCTGACGCTCTGTGTCACAACCGTAACCGCCGTTTGGGCGAGCCCCATCGCGATTGCCACCGGTTTCAGTTTTGCAGGTCTTGCCAAACCGGCCATCGAGGTTGCTGGTATCGTGTTTATCACGGCCTTTCTGTGGAACCTGCTGGGCGTTGCGACAGACCGCGTACTGGCCGATGATCTCGCCGCCCTCGGCCGTAGCGGTGACGACCATGATGCTGCACCCCTCTCCCGGCTGAGCAC
>JBOFUS010000519.1:0-3280 GCA_051652685.1 Beijerinckiaceae bacterium | reverse complement strand
GTTGGCGCGGCAGGCTTCAGCTGGCTTTCGAGCCCCGCCGCACTTTTCGCGTATATGAAGACGAATTCGTACCACCAGTTCGCCAACTACACGCTTTCCGTCATCCCGCTGTTCATTCTCATGGGGGCGCTCGCCGAGCGGGCCGGCATCGCCGCCGCACTGTTCAAGGCGGCCGAGCGCGCGCTCGGCGGTTTCCGGGGCGGGCTCGCCATGGCGGTGATCGGTGCGTGCACGGCCTTTGGCGCGATCTGCGGCTCGTCGGTGGCCACTACCGCCACCTTTGGCCGCGCGGCCCTGCCCGAGTTGCTCAAGGCCCGCTACGATGGCGGTCTGGCGACAGGCGTCATTGCCGTCGGCGGCACGCTGGGCCTTCTCATTCCGCCGTCGGTCATCCTCGTCGTCTACGCCATCACCACCGAGCAGAACATCGCCAAGCTTTTCCAGGCGGCGCTGATCCCGGGCTTGCTGGCGGCGCTGTTCTACTGCCTGACCATCGCGATCCTTGTGAAGCGCAACCCGGCGCTGGCCCCGCCGACGACAGACCTCGTCATCGAAAAGGCAAGGCAGCCGCTCTGGCCCAAGCTGCTCGCGGGTGCGCTCCTCGCCGCAGCCGCCTACCTCTTCCTCACCGGCAAGATCGGCTGGACCACGGCGGCGATGCTGGCGGGCGCTGGCCTCCTGATCGCACTGATCGAGGTCGCCGTGATGCCGGCAATCCTGATTGCTGTCATTGTGGTCGGCGGCATCTACGGCGGCGTGTTCACGCCGACCGAAGGAGCTGCCGTCGGCGCCATCGCCATGCTGCTGATCGGCGTGGCGACCCGCGCGCTGGGCTGGCGGGAGATCCTCGACGCGATCCGCCAGACGGCCGAAACCTCCGGCATGATCTTCATCATTCTGCTGGGCGCGGAAGTCTTCGGCGCGTTCCTTGCCCGCTCGCGCCTGCCGACGCTGGCGGCGGAGCTGATCGGCGATTCCGGCCTCTCGCCCTATGCCGTGCTGATTGCGATGCTCGCCTTCTATATTCTGCTCGGTGCCGTGATGGATGAGCTCGCCATGATCCTGCTGACGCTGCCGGTGTTCTTCCCCGTCATTCAGGCGCTCGATTTCGGCATGTCGCCCGACGATGTCGCGATCTGGTTCGGCATCCTCGTGTTGATGGTCGTGGGCATAGGGCTCACCGCGCCGCCCATAGGGCTGAACGTCTTCGTCATTTCGGCGCTGGCGAAAGGCATCCCGATCTCGGCGACCTACCGGGGGACAATCCCCTTCATCGTCGCCGACATCATTCGCCTCGCGCTCGTGGTTGCCGTTCCGGGCCTTGCACTGTGGCTGGTGCGGGCGTTGTCGTAGCGCGTGCAAGCTCCTGATCCCTCACCTTCAGGGAAGGATGGATGCCGCAGACGAAGTCGCAGGCAGACGGGTAGGGAAGCGCCATCTGCCGAAAGGTCACAACCCCCTCCGTCCGCTGCGCGGCCACCTCCCCCTGAAGGTGGAGGATCAACGCGGCGCGGTTTGCACACGTATTCAAATTTTCCTTGCATTCAAATGCGAGCCGCCTCACCTTTGCTCTCAGGGGATGCGGGAGGAGCTGCGTCCACCAGAATACCGGACCGAAACGCGGGGAGAGCGTCACATGGGCATGAACTTCAAGGCGGTATTGTCATCCGCCATTCTGCTGGCCTCGGCCGGCATCGCCAGCGCAAACTGCGGCGTTTCCACCGGCCGCGTCAGCATCGTTGGCAACGAATTCCCGGCGATCAAGACGGTCGCAGCTGCAGCCGCCAAGTGCCAGGCCGGCGCACTGACGGTGAAATCGAATCTCACCGCCAACCACCAGAAGATCAACCTGCCGGGCATGCAGGGCAATCCGGCGGAATACACCACCGCCATCGTCGCCACCTCGTCTATCGTGGCCCTGATGAACGAGGACGTGGTCCGCCCGCTCGACGCGCTCGTTGCGGCCCACGGTCAGGACATCCCCAAGAACCAGCTTGTCACCATCAATGGCAAGGTGATGGCGGTGGCGTTCATGGCCAACTCCCAGCACCTCGTCTATCGCAAGGACATCCTCGAGCAGGCCGGCGTGCAGCCGCCAAAGAGCTATGAAGAGATGCTCGCGGCCGCCAAGATCATCCGCGACAAGGGGCTCGTGAAGAACCCCATCGGCGGTGCCTTCCAGTCCGGCTGGAACCTCGCCCAGGAATACGTGAACATGTACCTCGGCTTTGGCGGTGAGTTCTTCAAGCCGGGAACGGCCGAGGTCGCGATCAACAACGCGCAGGGCGTCGCCACGCTCAACATGCTGAAGTCGCTGTCCGCCTACATGAACCCTGATTTCCTGACGCACGATTCCAACGCCACGTCGGCGGAATGGAAGGCAGGCAACGTCGCCTTCATGAACATGTGGGGCTCGCGCACCGGCGTGCTGATGGACGGTGCCGGCAATGACCCGAAGGTCGCCGCCAACACCATGGTCGGCCCGCCCATGACGGTCGGCGGCGGCAAGACAGCGGCCACGACGCTCTGGTGGGATGGCTGGTCGGTCGCCAAGAACATCTCGGAAGAAGACGCGAAGGCGACTTTCGTCGCGATGAAGAACGGTGTCTCGCCGGCAATCCTCAATGCTGAGACCATGGGGCAAGCCGTGTGGATGATACCCGGCTACAAGGCAGCTCCGGTCAACCAGGGTGTCATCGACACCATGGCCATGGCAGCAAAGCCGTATCCGATGCTTCCCTACATGAGCCTGCTGCACACGGCGCTCGGCGAGAATGTCTCGGCCTTCCTCACCGGCAAGAAGGAAGCAGCGGCGACGCTGGCTGACATCGAGGCGGCCTACACCACGGCCGCCAAGGAAAAGGGCTTCCTCCAGAAATAAGCTGGAGTCCCGGCGCATGATCCTCACCCTGAGCCTGTCGAAGGGTGGGGGATCATGCGCGGCGAAAGCGCCAGACTTTTCCCCGATCCCCAGACTTCCCCCCGATCCTTCGACAGGCTCAGGATGAGGGCCGGAGGGTGCGGCCTATGGTGGCCGTATCCCTTTTACCTGTGTTGCCTCCGGAGCACGGACAATGAAGCACAAGACCTTCCTCTGGTTCTTCCTGCCTTCCGCCACCGCGATGTTCCTGTTCATCGCCTTGCCGATCATCTCGGTGCTGATCCAGTCGACGCACGCGCCGCACAATCAGGTGATTGTAGAGGTCGAGAACTGCACGCCGTTCGGCTGCACGAAATCCACCATGGTCGATCAGGCCGCGACCCGGGCCAAGCGCGAGGC
>JBOFUS010000518.1:0-1102 GCA_051652685.1 Beijerinckiaceae bacterium | reverse complement strand
CCGATGTCAGCGAGCGCCGCGATCTGCGGTGCAAAAAGCGCTGCCGTGCAGTTCAACCCCGGAACGAATAGCAGTCGGCGCATGATCGCCCCCTCTTTTTTAGCAATCATTACGCCAAGCCATTGCCTTTTCAGCCGTTTGGTTCCAGAGGCAACGCGTTCCCGGCGCGCAAGGCGCGGGACTTAAGCGCCAGTCACGGTATGTCGTTCGCAGAACTCGGCCTCTCAGACAAGGTCCTCGCCGCAGTCACCAAGGCAGGATATTCGACGCCAACGCCCATTCAGGCGCAGGCCATTCCGCACGTGCTTGCCAAGCGCGACGTGCTTGGCATTGCCCAGACCGGTACGGGCAAGACAGCTGCGTTCACGCTTCCCATGATCACGCTGCTCGAGCAGGGCCGTGCACGCGCGCGGATGCCGCGCACGCTGATCCTTGAGCCGACGCGCGAATTGGCGGCGCAGGTCGAGGAAAACTTCAACAAATACGGTGTGGACCAGAAGCTGTCGGTTGCTCTCCTCATCGGCGGCGTGTCGTTCGGCGACCAGGATGCGAAGATCGCGCGTGGCGTTGACGTGCTGATTGCGACACCGGGCCGGCTGCTTGACCATTTCGAGCGCGGCAAGCTTCTCATGACCGGCATCGAAGTGCTTGTCATCGACGAAGCTGATCGCATGCTGGACATGGGCTTCATCCCTGACATCGAGCGCATCTGCAAGATGACGCCCTTCACGCGCCAGACGCTGTTTTTCACCGCAACGATGCCGCCGGAGATCAAGCGACTCACCGACCAGTTCCTCAGTAATCCCGTGCAGGTCGAGGTTTCGCGGCCAGCCACGGCCGCGTCGACGATCGTGCAGTTGCTCGTCGCTTCCGGCGGGCGGGACTACGAGAAGCGGGAGACGTTGCGCCGCGTGCTCAGCGAGGCGACGGATCTGAAGAACGCGATCATCTTCTGCAACCGCAAGCGCGATATCGCGACAGTGGCGAAATCGCTGGAGAAGCATGGCTTCAACGTCGGTGGCCTGCACGGTGATATGGAACAGCGGGCGCGTATGGCGACGCTGGACGCATTCCGTGCCGGCCGCGTGCCGCTGCTGGTCGC
>JBOFUS010000517.1:0-3658 GCA_051652685.1 Beijerinckiaceae bacterium | reverse complement strand
GCGGCCTCGTCTTCCAGTCCTACGCGCTCTTCCCCCACATGACAGTCGCGGAGAATATCGCTTTCGGTCTGGAGATGCGGAAGCTTCCGGCAGCCGACATGGCAAAGCGGGTAGGCGAGGCCATGGATATGGTCCGCCTTCAGGGCCTTGGCGAACGCCTGCCGCGCCAGCTCTCCGGCGGCCAGCAGCAGCGCGTGGCGCTGGCCCGTGCACTGGCCGTCCGCCCGGATGTCTTGCTGCTCGATGAGCCGCTGTCCAACCTCGACGCAAAACTGCGTGCGGAAGTCCGCGTGGAAATCCGCGAGTTGCAACAGCGGCTTGGCCTTACCACGCTGATGGTGACGCATGATCAGGAAGAAGCACTGACCATGGCCGACCGGCTGGTGGTGATGAACGCCGGCCGCGTTTGCCAGATCGGCAGCCAGCGCGACCTTTATGAACGTCCGGCGGACAGGTTTGTCGCGGGCTTCGTCGGCAGGTCCAACTTCATCACGGGTGAGGTCGGCGCGGATGGCGTGTTCCGCACGCCGGGCGGCCTGACGCTCGATCTCGGCGGCCGCAGGGAGCCGGCCGGAGCTGCGACTTTCGCCATCCGGCCGGAACAGGTGCGCATCGCCACCAAAGCGCAGGAATGGAAAAACCTTGCGCCCGGCTCCGGCGAGCGCTTCAATCCGATGACGGGCCGCGTGCTGCTGGTGTCGTTCCTCGGTGCCGCATGCGACGTGCATGTGGCGCTCACGGGCGGAGAACGCATCGTTGCGTCATTGGCCGGCGCGGCCGAGGACGCACTGCCGAAGGTCGGCGATGAGATCATGATTGGCTGGCCGGGGGAGGGCGGGCTGATCCTGAGGGACTGAATGCAATCGGGACCGCCAGTCCGGCGGACAAGGGGAGAGCAACATGGGTGATCGTTTCATGATGGACCGCCGCAGCCTGATGGCCGGTGCGGCTGCCCTTGCGGGCACGGCCTGGCTGCCGGGTGACGCCATTGCGCAGGACAACAAGCGCATCGTCGTCGGCACCTGGGGCGGTGACTATGCGCGGCTGCTGTCCAAGAACATCGAGACGCCGCTGCTGACACCCAAGGGCTTCGAGGTGGTGCAGGACCAGGCCTCCGACGCGCCCCGCCGCGCCAAGATGATCGCCGAACGCCGCCTGCCGCGCGGCACCAGCGATGTGCAGGCGCTGTCTTCGGTGAACGTCGCCGAGATGGAGGCACAGGGCGTGCTGGAGAAGCTTGATCTGAGCCAGATGCCCAACGCGAAGAATTTGCTGCCGGTGTTCAAGACCGATTACTCGATCCCGCATATCTTTTCGGGTCTTGTCATTCTCTATAATCCCAAGCTTGTGGCGAAGGCACCCACCAGCTTCGCCGATCTCTTTGACCCCGCCAACAAGGGCAAAGTCGGCGTCATCGACATCCAGTACATCTACACGATGATGGCGGCGGCGCTCTGCTCCGGCGGTTCCATGTCCAACTTCGAGCCCGGCAAGCCAAAGCTGATGGAGATGAAGGCCGGTGGCGTGAAGATCTATCCGACCAACGAGGCGCTCGCCCAGGCGCTGAAGACGGAGGAGATCGCGCTCTGCGTCATGTGGAAGGCCCGCGCCGTGCAGTGGCAGAACCAGGGCATCCCGGTCGAATCCGTCGCGCCGAAGGAGGGCGTCGTGCTTTTCGTTTCGGAATTCGCGATCCCGAAGAATGCCCAGAACAAGGCCGCCGCCTACGCCTATCTCAACGCCTCGATGGACCCGGCCCCGCAGGCCGCCTTCGCCGTCGACTTCGGCTACAACCCGACCGTCGGCAATGCGACTGTCGCGTCAGACCTTGCGGCCCGCATCGGTTTCACGGCGGATGAGCAGAAGCGGCTGATCAATCCCGACTACGACTTCATCGCCAAGAATGACGGCGCGCTGAAGGAGTGGTGGGACAAGTCGTTCAAGGGGTGATGCAAAACACGCTCAACAGCACCGGCCACGCCGGCGAGCGCCCGTCGCTCGCCGCGCTGCTGCTTGGGCCGGCGACGGTGTTCGTGCTGCTGTCGATGGCGGTGCCACTTGCCATCCTGTTCCGTTACAGCCTCAACACTTTCGAATCCGGCCGCGGCATGAGCGAGGCCTTCACGGCCGCCAACTATATCCGCTTCTTCGTCGATCCGTTCTATCTGAACGTGCTCTGGCGAACGCTCCGGGTGGCAATTGTCTGCACGGTTCTTTGCCTGATCATGGGCTTTCCGCTGGCCTACTGGCTGGCGCGCATGGAGAGCGGCTGGAAGAACCTGTTGATCATCCTGATCGTGCTGCCGCTTTTCGTCGGCAACGCCGTGCGCGCGGCAGGCTGGATGGCGATGTTTGGCAACAAGGGCGCGGTCAATGCGGCGCTGATGGGGCTGGGTATCACGTCCGAGCCGCTGACGATCATGTACACGGAGTTTGCCGTCATCATCGGCATCACGGCGGTGAACCTGCCCTTCATGGTGCTGACACTGCAAACCGTGATCGAGGGCATCCCGCGCAGTGCCGAGGAAGCAGCGCTCAATCTCGGGGCCTCCCCTTCCCAGGCCTTTCGCCGCGTGGTCTGGCCGCTGGCTCTGCCCGGCGTTTCGGCCGGCCTGATCCTGACCTTTATCCTCGCCATGAACGCCTATGCCACGCCGGTTCTGCTGGGTGGACCCCGGTTCCAGACCATGGGGCCGCTCGTCTACGGCCAGTTCGTGCAGCAGAACAACTGGCCCTTCGGCGCGGCCATCTCCTTCATCCTGATGGGATTGACCCTCATCCTCACCCTGATCGCCCAGCGGATGACCCGCGCCCGCCACGCCTGAAACCGGAGAAAAACCATGGCCGCCCGCAAGCCAAAGACACTGCTGATCACCAATGCCGCCATCGTCGACGGCACGACTGACAGGCCGCAGGGCGGGATGCATATCTATGTCGAGGGCGACATGATCCGCGAGGTATCGGCGAAACCCATAACAACGATCGCCAGCCAGACCATTGATCTCAAGGGCAAGACGCTGATGCCCGGCCTGATCGACTGCCATGTGCACGTGATCGCCACGATGACAAACCTCGCCCAGAATGCGTTGCTTCCCGATGCGCTGGTGGCGCTGCGCGCCGCAAAGATCATGGAGGGCATGATCATGCGCGGCTTCACCACCGTGCGCGATGTGGGCGGCGGCGAGATCGGCCTGAAGATGGCCCAGCAGGAGGGGCTGATCAACGGCCCGCGCCTCGTCATCTCCGGCAAGGGCCTGTCGCAGACCAACGGCCACGCCGATCTGCGCGGACGGCTCGACGACCGGCCGACGGCCTGGCTGGAGCGTCGGCTCGGCTGCCTTGGACGCATCGTCGATGGCGTCGACGCCTGTCGCAAGGCCGCACGTGAAGAGATCAAGGCGGGTGCCGACTTCATCAAGATCATGGCCAATGGCGGCGTCGCCTCGCCAACCGACCCGATTGCCTTTCTCGGCTTCAGCCGTGACGAGATCACGGCCATCGTGGAGGAAGCCGAGAACTCCAAAACCTATGTCGCGGCGCATCTCTATACCGACGAGGCGATCCGCCGGGCCGTCGAGTGTGGCGTGAAGTCCGTCGAGCATTCGAACCTCATCGAGCCGGACACAGCCGCGCTGATGAAGAAGAAGGGTGCTTTCGC
>JBOFUS010000516.1:0-12535 GCA_051652685.1 Beijerinckiaceae bacterium | reverse complement strand
CCACCTCGCCCTCAACCTCATCCGCGCTATGCCCGGAAAAACATCCATCAAAGGAAAACGAAAGCTCGCAACCTGGGACACCGACTACATCGCATCGGCAATCGGCATCAATCCGCGTTAACCTCGACTCGTTGCCCTGGGCGGTTTCCGTCTCCGGTTTGGCTCCGTATCATGAATCCGGATCATGCAGTGGATGCGCTGGACGCCTGGGAGGCAAGGCGACCCGTCTGGCCAAGCCCGGACCACTGGCTGCACACTTCAGCGGCGCGAGCGAAATCTCATGCCGTTGGCAAAGGAATGCAGACGCGCCGATACAGATGCCATGTTGCGTGTCCGAGAATCGGCAGCGCAACCACCAGTCCGAGGAAGAAGGGCAAGCTGGCGAGCAGCAGCAGGCCGCCGACCATTGCGCCCCAGACGACCATGACCGGCAGGTTAGCCAGAACCGCACGCACTGACAGCAGGATGGCCGAAATGAAGTCCGCATCGCGCGCCAAGAGATGCGGGAACGAAAAGACGGAAATGGCAAAGGCAACTGCCGCGAAACCCGCACCAATCAGCGTGCCTGTGATCAAAAAAGCCGGAACATTTCCGCCCAGCAAGGCATCGGGCGGCAGATCGAGCGGATTGAGCGGCTTCAGGCCGAAATTCAGTGCGTAGATCAACAGCGCGACCCGGACCCAGAACAGGAGCAGCACCATCAGCGTGAAGCCGAGCATCATGATTTGCCGCGTCGAGTGGCGGCGGATGACGCCCAGCACCTGCGGGAAAGACAGTGGTTCGCCAGCTTCCAGACGGCGGCTGACCTCATAAAGCCCGACAGCCGCGAAAGGGCCAATGAGCGCGAAGCCCATGACAAGCGGCAGCACCGCAACATACTGCCCGGACCAGACAGCAAGTCCGACCAGCGCCATGCCGGCCAGCGCATAGAAAAGCCCGAAGAACAGGCCATAGGCCGGGGCGGCGGCAAAGTCGCGCAGGCCAGCCGCCAGACACTCGACCAGCACGTTGATGCCGATGCGACGGATTTCCGGTGTGCCGGAGCCGGCAGGCGTGGGGTCGGCAGTGGCGGAAGGGGTCATCGGCTCAGTCCTCTCGGTCGGGAAGATCATCATCGGCAATCGCGCGCCAGCCGGCACCTTCCAGATCGTCGAACTGGCCATGTCCGAGCGACCACAGGAACGCCACGAGGCCAAGCCCGCCCAGCGCCAGCGCAAGCGGCAGCAGGTAGACGAGCACGTTCATGGGTTTCCCTCCCTCGCGCGCAAGGCGTTCACGGTGACAATCAGCGACGAGCCCGACATGGCGAGTGCGGCCACCAGCGGCGTGGCAAGGCCAGCGACAGCGATTGGCACCGCAATCACATTGTAGATCACGGCCAGCTGCAGGTTCTGCACCATCAGCCGTTTTGCGCGCCGGGCGATGCGCAATGCGGCAAACACCGGCGCAAGCTTCTCGCCGAGAAACACCGCATCGGCGGCGGCCTGTGCCAGTTGCACGGCGGAGACCGGCGAGAGCGAAACATGGGCACCGGCCAGCGCCGGCGCGTCGTTCAGGCCGTCGCCCACCATCAAGGTGCGGTGGCCGGCGGCCTTGAGGGTTTCCAGCCGGGCGATCTTGTCCTGCGGCTTGAGGCCGCCGGTGTAGTCGCTGATGCCAAGTTCGTCCGCGACGGACGCTACGGCAAGTTCGCGGTCGCCCGACAGGATCTCGACCCGGTAGCCCGCCTTGCGCAGATCATCGACGACAGCCCGCGCATCCTGCCGCAGCCGCTGGCGTATGGCGAAGACGGTGATGGCATCGCCGCGCCGGAACGCCAGCAACGAAGCGTCGGGATAGCGCAGCGCAGTCTTCGCGGCTTCAACCTCGGCCCCGCAGTACGACGGGCGGCCTAGCCACAATTCCTGGCCGTCAACCACCGCGCGCACGCCAAGCCCAGGCTCTTCGGTGGCATCCAGCGGTCCGGTCGCGCCGCTGGCGGTGGCCAATGCCCTGGCCAGCGGATGGCGGCTGGAGAGTGCCAGACGGCCGGCAAGCTGGAGTTCCGACAGCCCGACCTCGCTCAAGTTGGCGACACCGGGCTCGGGCATGGTCAGCGTGCCGGTCTTGTCAAAGACCACCGTGTCCACCTCGGCCAGACGCTCCAGCGCGTCGCCTTCGTTGAGCAGGACAGAGCGGCGGAAGAGCGCACCCGCCGCAACCACCTGCACGGCCGGCACCGCGAGCCCCAACGCGCAGGGGCAAGTGATGATGAGCACGGTAATGGCAATGACGAGAGCCTGCTGCCAGGCGAGCCCGGCCGCGATCCAGCCGAGAAAAGTCAGAAGTGCGGCAGCATGCACCAGTGGCGCATAGAGGCGCGCTGCACGGTCGGCCAGGTGCACATGGCCGGCGCGGCTGGCAACGGCGTTTTCCAGCAAACGGTTCACCTCGTCCAGCAGCGTGCCTTCCGCCGCTTGCGAGACGCGGATCCGCAATGTGCCGGTGAGGTTCAGCGTACCGGCATAGACCATGGCCCCTTCCGCCACCGGCGCATGGTCCGTCTCGCCGGTGATCAGGCTCTGGTCGATCTCGGAGCGGCCGGCGATCACTTCGCCGTCCACCGAGATGCGCTCGCCCGGCCGTGCCAGCACCATGTCGCCCACGGAAATCGCGGCGATGGGAACCTCCAGCACTTCCGTGTCGGACACAAACTTCACCGCCGTCTCGGCCTTCAGCGCGGCAAGGTTGCCAGCGACTGCGCGCGTCTTGCGACGCATGGACTGGTCGAGCACCCTGCCGATCAGCAGGAAGAAGATGAGCGTGACGGCACCATCAAAGTACACGTGTATGCCGTGATGGAGCGTCTCCACCACCGACATGGCAAGCGCCAGCACGATGCCAAGCGTGATGGGCACATCCATGTTGACCTGCCGCGCCCTCAACGCGCGCATGGCGCTGGCGAAGAACGGCTGGCCGGAATAGGCAGCCGTGGGCAGCGCGATCAGCGCCGACACCCAGTGAAAGAAATCGCGGGCCTCCGGCGAGATGTCGGTGACATTGCCCGACCAGACCGCCACCGACAGCATCATGATGTTCATGGAGGCAAAGGCAGCCACGCCCAGCCGGCGCAGCAGCCGGCTTTCCTCGCGCGCCGCGATGGTCTCCACGTCCCTGGCCACGAAGGGATGGGCACGAAAACCCAGCCCGGTGATGGCCGCGACGATGGCTTCAGGCGTCGTCTGGCCACGCCGCCAGGCGACGCTCAGGCGGGCGGAAGAAAGGTTGCAGCGGGCGGCTGATACGCCAGGCAGCGCCCGAAGCGTTCTTTCGATGGAGGCCATGCAGCCGGCGCAGCGCATGCCCTCAACCGCGAGTTCCATGGCGCTGGTATCCTCGCCGACGCGCCGCACATGGACAGAAAGATCGCTGCCCGCATGCAGCGGCGTCTGAAGGAATGCATCAAAGGGTTCGATCCGCGTCGCCATGGCGTGTCACTCGGCCATCGAAACGCGGTTGCGCGACGAGAAGATCGGCTGGCCACCCTGCAACGCTGCAATGCCCAGCGTCCAGGAACCCGCCTTCACACTGTCAATTGTGCCGGCGTAGATGCCGGGGGCCGCCTCGGGGAGCGGTGCGCTCCGGTCCGCCTTGACCAGCGCCGGGTGGGCCAGCGTGGCCGTGACGTCGAGACCTGCCACGGGCGCACCGTCACGATCCCTGATCTCGACCTTCAGCACAGCCCCATCGCCCGCACGACGCAGCGCGGCATCCACCGACCAGCCACGGTCGGTCTGCGCGCGCATCGCGGCGTAGGCACCGTTCATCGCCTGACTGGCGACATAGCCGTTGCGCACATCAAGGCCGGGCATGGTGGTAAGCGCGATGGCCATCATCGTGGCGTTGACCGCGAAGACCACGCCGAAGAAGGCGATCAGCGCAAAGAGCACGAAGCGGCCCGTGATTGGCTTGCCGGCGGCAGCAGCGCCGGTTCCAGTGGTCGGCATGATGAACACTCCGCAGCAGGTCATGTGAATCCCTCGGAATCTATTCGGGGGCAGCTGGCGCGAGGAAGTTCTCGCGTGCCATGATTGTTTCCCCGTCCAGTGCGTCCGCAGCCTTGATCCAGATCAAGGTTGCAGTGGCGGGAAGCGCAACAGCGGGCGTTGTAACGAACAGGCGAACCTCCCGGGTCTGGTCGGGGCCGACCTCGACGACAAGCCGCCCGTCGGCCGCCGGCGTCACGCCGACCGCTTCGATCCGCGCATCCGGCAGGCCATCCACTGCCAGCACGAGACTTCGCGCCTCCGGCCGCTTGTTGCCGATGCGGACCGTGTAGGCGTTGCGGATCGCGCCATCGCGTAAAACAACAAACTGCGGCGTGCGCTCATGCAGCACGCCGAGGGTGGCTGTGGCCCGCGTGGTCAGGGCGTAGAGCATGATGCCGCCGACCAGCGCGAGGATCGCCGCGTAGAGGATCGTGCGCGGCCGGAGCAGCCGGTAGACCGGCATCTTGCCAGCGGCGCGGGCCGCGATCGCATCGTCGGTATCGTAGCCGATGAGGCCGGTAGGCCGGTTGACCTTGGCCATGACTGTGTCGCAGGCGTCGATGCAGAGCCCGCACTGGATGCAGCCGATCTGCGAACCATCGCGGATATCGACGCCGGTGGGGCAGACCGCGACACACTGGAAGCAGTCGATGCAGTCGCCCGCCTCGCCGCCGTCGGCCTCGACCTTGCGGGCCTCCTTCAGCGACATGCGCTGTTCGCCCCGGTCGTGGCGGTAGGACACGTTGAGGGCGTGCTCGTCGGTCAGCGCCGCCTGGATGCGCGGCCATGGGCACATGTAGAGGCAGACCTGCTCGCGCAGGTGGCCGGCCAACGCATAGGTCGTGAAGGTGAGGATGCCGATCCACAGATACGCGCTGAAGGGTGCCGTGCCGTTGGCAAGGCTCATCACGAGCGTCGGCGCATCGCTGAAATAGAGCACCCATGCGCCGCCGGTCCACCACGCGACCATCAGCCATGCGGCGTGCTTGGCGAGCTTGAGGCTCCAGGTCCTTGCACCCCAGGGCGCAGCATCGCGCTTCATACGCTCGCGCCGGTCGCCCTCGATCAGGCGCTCGATCTGCAGGAAGAGATCGGACCAGACCGTCTGCGGGCAGGTGTAACCACACCAGATGCGGCCGGCGACGGCGTTGGTGAGGAACAGCGTCACGGCCGCGAGGATCAGCAGGCCGGTGAAGTAGTAGACCTCATGCGGCCAGAGCTCTATGAAGAAGAAGTAGAAGCGGCTGCGTTCGAAATCGACCAGCACCGCCTGGTTCGGCAGGTTCGGCCCGCGGTCCCAGCGCACGAAGGGCAGGAAGTAGTAGATGCCAAGCGTGACGGCCAGAATGATCCACTTGATCTTGCGGAACCGGCCCGAAACGCCCTGCGGATAGACTTTCGGCGAAGGTGCAAAGAAGGGCGGTTCAGGCGTGTTTGCGCTATCGGTCACTGCCCGCCGCCGAGGCTGTGCACATAGACCGTCAGCGCCTTGACAGTGACGGGATCGAGCCGCTCGCCCCAGGCAGGCATCACGCCAGCGCGGCTGTAGGCAATGGTCGCTGTCAGGGACTTGATGTCGGAGCCGTAGAGCCAGATCGGATCGGTGAGATTGGGCGAGCCCAGCTCCTGGTTGCCTTTGCCGGCCTCGCCGTGGCAGGCGGCGCAGTTGGCGGCAAAGAGCTCGTTGCCCAGCGCCAGATTGGCACCCGGTTCCGGTGCCAGTCCGCCAAGCTGGCGCACGTGGCTGACGACAGCCGCGATCTCGGCCGGCTTCAGGATGGCGTTGGCACCACCGAAAGCCGGCATCTGCGACTGGCGGGTCTCGGGCGCGGCAGACCAGCGGATGCCGTGCTGCAGCGTTGTATGGATCTGGTCGAGCGAGCCGCCCCAGAGCCAATCGTCGTCGTTGAGGTTCGGATATCCGCCCTTCGCGCCTGCGCCGCCCTGTCCGTGGCAGCCCGCGCAATTGTCACCGAAGGCCGCACGGCCGCGCGCCAGAGCGATGCGCAACAGTTCGGGTTTCGCGATGATGTCGGCGAGCGGCGCCTCTGCAAGTCCGGTCGCCTGCCTGGCACGGAATGCGTCGAGTGCTGCTGTCTCGATCGCAACATCGGCGCGCGACGAATAGCCGAGCAGGCCGCGCGTATGGCCAGAGACCAGAGGCCAGGCGGGATAAAGCACCCAGTAACCGACGGCCCAGGCGATGCAGAGGTAAAACGTCCACAGCCACCAGCGCGGCATCGGCGTTTCAAGTTCGGTGATGCCGTCCCAGTCGTGGCCAGTGGTGGTGGTGCCTGACAGCTCATCGACGGGTTTGTTCGCGTGCTCAACCATGGCGTGGTCTCAGTCTTCCTGAAGGGGAATGCGGGCGGCCGCATCGAACTTGTCGCGGTTGGCGGGCCAGAGCGCGTAGAGCGCCGCGCCCATGAAGACAGCCATGAAGTAGATCAGCCCGGCCGACTGCGCGAAGCCCGCGAGGAACTGATAGGTACGGATCACAGCATCCTGTGTCATCGCAGGTTCGCCTTGTTGTCGTAGAGTTTGGTGTCGACCAGCGTGCCCAGCATCTGGAGATAGGCGATCAGCGCATCCGCCTCGCTGATCATGCGGGGGTTGCCGTCGAAGTTCCGCACTTGCGCCTTGGGGTAGCGCTTGAGGAAAGCGTCGGCTTCGGGATCATCGGGGTTCACCTGCGTGCGGGCGTCCTGCACGGCCTTGGCAATCTGCTCATCAGTGTAGGGCACGCCCACCGTGCGGTTGGCCCGCATGTGGTTGGTAATGGCCGCAAGGTTGACCGGGCGGTTCGCCAGATGCGCATAGCTCGGCATGATCGACTGCGGCACGAGCGCGCGCGGGTCGTTGAGATGCGCCAGCTGCCATTCGTCCGAGTACTTGCCGCCGATGCGGGCGAGATCTGGCCCCGTCCGTTTCGAGCCCCACTGGAACGGGTGGTCGTACATGCTCTCTGCTGCGAGCGAGTAGTGGCCGTAGCGCTCCACCTCGTCGCGCAGCGGGCGGATCATCTGGCTGTGGCAGTTGTAGCAGCCCTCCCGCACGTAGACGTCGCGTCCGGCAAGCTCCAACGGAGCGTAGGGGCGCATGCCCTCCACCTTCTCGATGGTGCTCTTCAGATAGAAGAGCGGCGCGATCTCCACGAGGCCGCCGATGGAAATGACCAGCAGGATGCCAATCACCAGCAGGATGGAGTTGGTTTCAATGATCTTGTGCTTTTGCCACAGCGACATGGGTTAACTCGCGTTTCGCACGTGATGGGAGGGTGAAGCTGACGGTGTCATTCGGCGGCAACGAGTGCCGGCTCGGCCGGAGTCTCCGGCCTCAGCGCCTCGCCGACGGTGATCGTCTTCCAGACGTTGAAGACCATCACCAGTGCACCCGACAGAAACAGCGCTCCGCCCAGAGCCCGGATGACGTAAAAGGGCTTCATGGCGGCGACCGTCTCGATGAAGGCGTATTCGAGGAAGCCGAGACCGGTGTAGGCGCGCCACATCAAGCCCTGAAGGATGCCCGAGACCCACATGGCAGTGATGTAGAGAACGATGCCCAGCGTCGCGAGCCAGAAGTGCCAGTTGATCAGGCGCAGCGACCACATCTCCTTGCGGTTCCACAGCCAGGGAACCATGCAGTAGATTGCGCCAAACGAGACAAAGGCGTTCCAGCCGAGCGCGCCGGAATGCACGTGGCCGATGGTCCAGTCGGTGTAATGCGACAGCGAGTTGACCGCCTTGATGGACATGAGCGGACCTTCGAAGGTCGCCATGCCGTAGAACGCCACCGAAACGACCAGCATGCGCAGCACAGGATCGGTGCGCAGCTTGTCCCAGGCGCCAGACAGCGTCATCAACCCGTTGATCATGCCGCCCCAGGAGGGCATCCACAGCATGATCGAGAAGGTCATGCCCAGCGTCTGCGCCCAGTCGGGCAGTGCCGTGTAGTGCAGGTGGTGTGGCCCGGCCCAGATGTAGAGGAAGATCACCGACCAGAAGTGCACGATGGACAACCGGTATGAATAGACCGGCCGCTCCGCCCGCTTGGGGATGAAATAGTACATGATGGCGAGGAAGCCTGCGGTCAGAAAAAAGCCGACCGCGTTGTGGCCATACCACCACTGGAACATCGCATCCTGCACACCGCCCCAGACGATGTAGCTCTTGGACGAGTAGGGCGAGATGGGCACTGCCAGGTTGTTGCCGACATGCAGCACGGCGACCGTGATGATGAAGGCCAGATAGAACCAGTTCGCCACGTAGATATGGGGTTCCTTGCGCTTCCAGAGGGTGGCGAGGAACACCAAGAGATACGTGACCCAGACAGCAGTCAGCCACAGGTCGGCGTACCATTCGGGCTCGGCGTATTCCTTGCTCTGGGTGATGCCGAGCAGATACCCGGTGCCGGCGATGACGATGAAGAACTGGTAGCCCCAGAACACGAACCAGGGCGCGAGATCGCCCGCAAGCCGCGCCCGCGAGGTGCGCTGTACGACATAGAAGGACGTCGCCAGCAGCACGTTGCCGCCGAAGGCGAAGATCACGGCCGAGGTGTGCAGCGGGCGCAACCGGCCGAAGGCGAGCCACGGCAGATCGAAGTTGAACACCGGAAACGCCAGCTGCAGCGCCAGGATGAGGCCGACCGAGAAGCCGGCGATGCCCCAGAAGATCGCGGCGATGGTGGCATAGCGCACCACCTCGAAATTGTAGTTTGGTTTGCCGCCGCTCTCCTGCACCGGCCACGCCTTGCGCTTTGATGCCCGGTCGATGATGGCAACGGTCGCCAGCGCGCTGGCGGCTGCACCAAGAACGGCGTGGAAAGCGAACTCCGGTTCATCCGTATGGGAGATCACCATCAGACAAAGGAAGCAGAGAATCGCGAAAACTAGCGGCAGAAGCACCTCGGCTGGAGATGTTGAGCGAGAGGGCAGTTGCGTGGGAAATTCATTGTTCGAGGGAGAACCGAGGGAAGGCCGGGGCGCAATTGCCATGTTTTTGTCGTCCGCAGATCGGATGATGATCCGGAACAGACATTGTGCGACGCACAAGCCACAACAGTTGACATGGATCAATTGTGGGATGCTGCACCTGACGCGAGCGTAGGTCGGTTATGTCGCGGCAATGCCGCAACAGCAGCAACCGGAATGGCGATCTGTCTATCCCGGTAGAGGTGAGCGTATTCAGATTGGCCTCGCTTCGTGAGCGAAGAGATGCTTTCGGTTTCTGGCGGCTTTCGCCCGCACCCATGAGCTGATCGATGGCCCCAGTGAACTGTCAGATCCAGAACGGCGTTTGCCTCGTCACGCTGGACAATCCGCCCGTCAATGTGATTGGCCGCGCGCTGCGCGAGGGTCTGGCGGCGGCGCTGGATGCGGCAGAGGCCGCGGGCGTCACCCGCCTGATCATCACGGGCGCAGGCTCTGCCTTTGCCGCTGGCGCGGACGCACGCGAGTTCGACGCCCCGCCCGTTGAACCGCATCTTCCGGAGCTCTTGATCCGCCTCGAACGCCTGCCGGCCATTGCTGCGATCAATGGAACGGCTCTCGGTGGCGGGCTGGAGATTGCGCTCGCCTGCCGCTACCGCATCGCCGCACCCGAAGCGATGTTGGGACTGCCGGAAGTGACGCTAGGTGTTGTCCCCGGTGCCGGCGGGACGCAACGCCTGCCCCGCATCATTGGCATGGCGCGCGCGGCTGAGCTGATCACCGAAGGGCGTGTTGTTTCGGCAACCGAGGCACTCGGGCTTGGCATCATCGACGCTGTCGCGGAGGACGTCGTGGCTGCCGCGTTGGCGCTGCCGGCAGAGATGCTGGCCATCAGCACAGCTGCCAAGGACCGCCCGACGCCTGCGCACGAATGTCTGGACACCATCCGGGTTAATCTTGCCAAACGCGCACGCGGGCAGATTGCACCGGGCCGGGCGCTTGAACTGGTGGAGGTGGCGGCAAATCTCTCGCTGGCGGAAGGGCTCAAGCGCGAGCGCGCCGCCTTTCTAGAGTTGCGCGAGAATGAGCAGGCCCGCGCGCTGCGCCATGTCTTCTTCGCCGAGCGGTCAGCCACTGGCCGCGCCCGCAGCTTCGGCGTGTTCGCCGCAGAGATCAGCACCGTGGTGGTGGTTGGCGGCGGTACGATGGGGGCAGCCATCGCCTATGCGTTCGACGGCATCGGCGCCGGCGTCACGCTGGTCGAGACTGACGCGGCGGGCGTCGTCCGCGCGCGCGCCAATCTGGCCCGCCTGTTCGCCGAGGCCGTGAAGCGCGGGAAGCTGAGCGCCGATGCGGCGGGTACACGCCAGTCAGCGCTGCAGGTCGTGGCCGGGTACGGGAACCTCCCTCCCGCCGATCTCGCCATTGAGGCCGTGTTCGAGGATATGGCCGTGAAGCGGCATGTCTTTGCCGCGCTCGCCGCCGCGCTGCCGCCGACCACGATCCTGGCCACAAACACGAGTTATCTCGATGTCAACCGCATCTTCGACGGGTTGCCCCACCCCGAGCGGCTGGTTGGGCTGCACTTCTTTGCCCCGGCGCATGTGATGAAACTCGTCGAGATCATTCGCGCCGGGGCAACATCGCAGGCAACGCTTGCCGCCGTCTTCCGGATGGCACAGCGGCTGAAGAAAATCCCGGTCGAGGCCGGTGTCTGCGACGGCTTCATCGGAAACCGCATACTCTCACGCTACCGCCAGACCACCGATATCGCCCTTATCGAAGGCGCGCAGCCATGGCAGGTCGATGCTGCGATGGAGGCGTTCGGCATGGCCATGGGGCCTTATGCCGTTCAGGATCTCTCGGGCCTCGACATTGCCTATGCCAACCGCCAGCGCAAGAACCTGCGCCAGCAGTCTGGCATCCGTTATATCCCCATCGCCGACCGCATGGTGGAGGAGCTGAAGCGCCTTGGGCGGAAGTCCGACGGCGGCTGGTATGACTATCGCGAAGGTCGCCCGTCTCCATCTGACGCCGTGGCGGCGCTCATCGACGACACATCGCGCGAAGCAGGCACTGCGCGGCGAGCATGGTCGGACGAGGAGATCCGCGAGCGGGCTATCACCGCAATGATCGAGGAGGGGTTTCATCTTCTCGACGAGGGTATCGCGCGGTCGCCGGCCGACATTGATCTCGTGCTGATCCATGGCTACGGCTTCCCGCGCTGGCGGGGCGGACCGATGCATCATGCCGACCGGATCGGGCTCGCCACGCTTCTCGCGCGGATAGAGGCTTTTGCCGGCGAAGACCCGTTGTCATGGCGCGTGCCGCCATTGCTGCGCCAACTTGTGTCCGAAGGCCGCGCTCTCTCCAGTCTCGAAACGCCGAAAGGGGCCTGATCCATGGCCGATGCCTATATCTGCGACTACATCCGCACGCCCATCGGCCGCTATGGCGGGGCGCTGGCCAGTGTGCGCGCCGATGATCTGGCGGCCTTGCCGCTGGCGGAGCTTCTGCGCCGCAATACCGGACTTGATGCCAGCACGATCGAGGAAGTCTGGCTGGGCTGCGCCAACCAGGCGGGTGAGGACAACCGCAACGTCGCGCGTATGGCGGCGCTGCTGGCGGGTTTGCCCGAGGCCGTCCCCGGCGTGACGGTAAACCGGCTTTGCGGCTCCGGGATGGAGGCGGTTGCCGCCGCCGCCCGCGCCATCAAGGCAGGCGAGATGGGACTTGCCATCGCCGGTGGTGTCGAGTCGATGACCCGCGCACCATTCGTAAGCCCCAAAGCGTCGGCAGCCTTCGCACGCACGGCGGAGGTTCATGACACGACCATCGGCTGGCGCTTCGTGAACCCCGCCATGAAGGCGCGCTACGGCACGGACTCAATGCCGGAAACCGCCGAGAACCTGGCCGATGCCCACGGCATCTCGCGCGCTGATCAGGATGCTTTCGCGCTGCGGTCGCAGCAGCGCACTGGTACCGCGCAGGCTAACGGCCGGCTCGCCGCCGAAATCATGCCGGTCACCGTTGATCTCGGGCGCGGCAAGTCCATGGTGGTCACGCAGGACGAGCACCCGCGCGCGGACATGACGCTTGCCGATCTGGAGCGGCTGAAGCCAATCACGCGCCCGGGCGGCACGGTGACGGCGGGCAATGCCAGCGGCGTGAACGATGGCGCGGCTGCATTGGTGATTGCCAGCGCGGACGCCGCGAAGGCCGCCGGTCTCACCCCTATCGCACGGATCGTGGCGGCGGCGTCAGCCGGCGTTGCGCCGCGCGTCATGGGCATTGGCCCCGCCCCTGCCGTGCGCAAGCTTTGCGCGCTGACGGGGATCGGGCTTGCAGATCTCTCAGTCATCGAACTCAACGAGGCTTTCGCCGCCCAGGCGCTGGCCGTGCTGCGCGATCTGGGGCTGCCGGACGATGACAGCCGCGTGAACATCAACGGCGGCGCCATCGCACTCGGCCATCCGCTCGGCATGTCCGGCGCGCGTATTGCTGGCTCTGTCGCTCTCGAGCTCCAGCGCAACGGCGGCCGCTACGGCCTTGCCACCATGTGCGTTGGCGTCGGCCA
>JBOFUS010000515.1:0-3371 GCA_051652685.1 Beijerinckiaceae bacterium | reverse complement strand
CGTCGCTCTCGTCGGCTTCCACCACCATCCATTGCCCGGCGCCCAGCCTTGCGTTGGTGCCATAGGCGTTGATGATGCCACCGTTGATCACCGTCGGATCGAACTTGCCAGCGTCGAGCAACGTCGCCACCAGCGAGGTCGTCGTCGTCTTGCCATGGGTGCCGGCGATGGCGACGCAGGACTTCAGCCGCATCAGTTCCGCCAGCATCTCGGCGCGGCGCACGACAGGAATGCGCTTCATGCGCGCGGCCACCAGCTCGGGATTGTCCTTCCTGATGGCGGTGGAAACGACCAGAACCTCGGCATCGCCCAGGTTCTCGGCCGCATGACCGATGAAGCAGGTGATGCCGTTCTCGCGCAGGCGCTTGACGTTCGCGCCATCGGCGGCATCCGAACCCTGCACCTTGTAGCCCTGGTTCGCGAGCACCTCGGCGATGCCCGACATGCCAATACCGCCGATGCCGACGAAGTGGATGGGGCCGAGTTCGCGGGGAAGCTTCATGGGGTGACCTTATGGAATGGAGCGGCTGTTCAATCGTCCGTGTCGGATGCCAGCGCTTTAGCGCGTTTGCGTTCGCCCGCAACCTCCAGCACAAGGTCCGCAAGGCGTTCAGCGGCGTCGGCAATGCCTATATCGCGGGCGTTATGCGCCATATCGACAAGGCTGGCAGGTGCGTCGAGGAACGCCGCGAAGCGATCAGCCAAGGCTTCTGGTGTGAAATCCGGCTGCGGGATGACCTCAGCCCCACCGGCATCGGCAAGAATGCGTGCGTTCGCCGCCTGATCCTGATCCAGCGAGCCGGGCAACGGCACGAGGATTGCGCCGCGACCGATGACCGTGAGCTCAGCAACGGTGGAAGCACCCGCGCGTCCGACCACGAGATGGCTCTGGGCCATCCGCATCGGCAGATCGCGGAAGAACGGCGCGCATTCCGCCTCGACATGCAAGGCCGCATAACGCGCCTTCACGTCATCCAGATCCTCGGCGCGCACCTGCTGGACAAGCCGCAGCCGCGCGCGGTGACCGGAGGATAACAGTGCCAGCGCCGGCGGCACGATTTCGCCCATCACACGTGCCCCCTGGCTGCCGCCGAAGACCAGCAGATGCAGTGGACCGCCGGCATGGATCGGCGGCAGGGCATGCTCCGCTGCCTCGATGACGGCGGCACGCACGGGATTGCCCACATGGACGTAGCCCGCGCCTGCCTTGTCGATCGGGAAGCCGGTCGCGATCCTGGTCACGCGTTTCGATAGAAATCGGTTGGCCCGGCCCATCACGGCGTTCTGCTCATGCAGGATGGACGGGATGCCGAGCATCGTCGCGGCCTGCACCGGCGGTACGGTTGGATATCCGCCGAAGCCGACGATCGCATCGGGGTTGATGCGCCTGAGCAGGCCCCGGCATTGCGACACGCCCTGCGCCAGCCTGATTGCGCCCATCAGCTTGCCGATCAGGCCCTTGCCCGTCACCGTGCCGGAGCGGACCTGGTGGATCGCATCGGCCGGAAAGCTCGCGGCAAACTCCTGCACGCGGTCATCCGACAGAAGCTCCACGCGGCAGCCGCGCGCCTTCAGCACGCGGGCGAGCGCTTCGGCCGGGAACAGATGCCCACCCGTGCCACCGGCCGCCAGCGCGATGACCGGAGGCATCAGGCGTAGGCCCCGGCGGCGCGGGGGGGCGCAGATGCGGCGTGATGCACCTGCACCTCGGCCTTTGGCCGCTTGCGCGTGACGGCGATGAGGAAGCCCATGCCGAGCGCAAGGCTGATCAGCGATGATCCGCCATAGGAGACGAAGGGCAGCGTCATGCCCTTGGGTGGCACGAGGTTGAGGTTCACCGCCATGTTGATGAGGCTCTGCGTGCCAAAGAGCATCGCAAGTCCGGCTGCCGCAAAGCGGCAGAACGGGTCGGCCGTGCGGCCCGCAAGCCAGAAGGCGCGCAGGACAATAAACGCAAAAAGTGCGACAACAATCATGCAGACAATGAGGCCGAACTCCTCGCCGGTGACTGCGAAGATGAAGTCCGTGTGCGCATCGGGCAGATAACGCTTCACGGTGCCCTCGCCCGGCCCCTTGCCGAGAAAACCGCCGCTGGTGAAGCTTTCGATGGCGGCATCGGCCTGGAAACTGTCCTGCGTGCCCTTGTCGTGGAGGAAACGGTTGAGGCGCGCCGTCACATGGGGCACGAACTTGTAGGCAAGCACCATGCCCACGCCGCCAAGGCAGGCAAGGCCCGCGACCCACAGCAGGTGCAGGCCCGCCAGGAAGAACAGCCCGCACCAGACAGCCGAGATCAGCATGGTCTGGCCGATATCCGGTTGCAGGATCAGCGGCGTGATGACCGCCGGCAGCAGAAGCACGGCGAGGATGATTCCCGGCATGTCGCCGCGCTTCGCCCCTTCCGAGAACAACCAGGCTGCAACGATCACAAAGGCCGGCTTGACGAATTCCGACGGTTGAATTGTGCCCAGCGGTCCGAGATTGACCCAGCGCCGCGCGCCCTTGATCTCCGCACCGAAGAAGAGCGCAGCGATGACCAGCGCCATGCCGACGACGAGAATGACCAGCGCCAGCCGGCGGATATATCGCGGGCTGAGAAAGCTGACGCCGAACATCACCACCAGTGCGGGAATGAGGTAGAACGCCTGCCGGTGCACGAAATGGAAGGTCGCCAGACCAAGCCGCTCAGCCACGGAGGGACTTGCTGCAAGGCCCAGCACGATGCCGGCCAGCATAAGGGTCAGGATGGCGCCGATCAGCGTCCGGTCGATGGTCCAGAGCCAGTTGCTGAGAGGGCCGGGTTCCGCGCGCGACGCCATGGGTCAGGCTCCGTTCAAGGGGGTGAAACCGGGGAGCGCCGTCACGAGCTCGCGGAAATGCCGTCCGCGATGCTCGAAGCTCCGGTATTGGTCGTAGGAGGCGCAGGCTGGCGACAGCAGCACCAAAGGGTCGTCGAAGGCGGAAGCCGCCGCGTCTCCGGCTGCCGCCGCCACAGCCCATTCAAGAGTCCCGCAGCGCTCGAAAGGCACCGCTCCGGCAAGCGTCGCGGCGAAAAGCTCCGTTGCCTCACCGATGAGATAGGCCTTGGCTACCGCGCCGAACTCCGGCCGCAGCTCCTTGATGCCACCGTCCTTCGGTTTGCCGCCCAGAATCCAGAAGACTCCTTGCGCACCCTGAAGAGCGCCGCGCGTCGAATCGGCGTTGGTCGCCTTGGAGTCGTTGACGAAACGGATCTTTCCGACTGCGCCCAGCGGCTCCATGCGGTGGGGGAGCGATCGGTAGGTCGAAAGAGCATGCTGGATCATTGCCTCAGTGCAACCGAGCGTCAGGCCGATGGCCGCAACGATGGCTGCGTTCTGTGCATTGTGGCG
>JBOFUS010000514.1:0-1230 GCA_051652685.1 Beijerinckiaceae bacterium | reverse complement strand
ACGGTCGTTGATGTCGTCGATGCTGCCGGGTCTTCCGCGCAGTCGCTCGACGGGGTCTCGCATGCGCTGGGTGGAAGCGCGACAGATCTCGGCAACTCGGTTGATCAGTTCGTCAAGGAACTGGCGGCCGCCTGACAGGAAAACGTCCGCCCCTGAATGGGCGGACGCGCAATTCATTCGGACATTGCCGTCAGGCAGTGGCGTCCTGCCGCCGCGAGGCTGGCGCGGGCGCAGGAACCGGAGCCGGCGGCACCACCTGCTGCACGACTTGCTGCACTTGGGCCGGTGTCTCTCGCAGGTCGCGTGCGGTCGCCGGCAACTGCAATACCGTTGCCTTCTGGCCGAGCGCCAGATGCGTCACGAGCACGATCTGCCCGTCCGGAAACTCAAGCGCGTCATGGTAGGCATGGGGCTGATCGGGGTTCACCTCCCGAAACCGGGCGACCGTCGCCCCGGTCTTGCGGCGCGGCAGGAAGCCGAAGGCCCTGTCGCACTCCACCTCGCGCTCGAAAGCGAGTTCCGTCCCCGGCAGGATGCAGACCGCCACATTCGGCTGTCCCTCGACGGTGAAGCCGCGGGTACTCGACATGGGGAACGCGCTGGAGACGATCTTGTCGCCCACTTTCGCAGGTGTGGAAGCAACGTGATGCAGGCTGTAGTCGCACATGGCTGGTCCTCCTCGCAGTTGACTGCAAAGCTGGTTGATCGAAGTTGTTTCTCGTCGAAGCAGTCCGGATGCGCACCGGATGGGCCGAACGCCGGCGCTTGATGAAGCTGCCGACCCGGGCACTGCGGCCCGGAACCCCCGTCGTCTGAGGCATCCTGCCGGCACTGTGGCCGGCGTGAGGAGAGGATGAAAGGGATTCGTGGCGATGTTGTGGTGGAGCGCGGAAGGTTGATCCAGAACCTGCCGCTCCCTCAATCGGCCACTTCCCTTCTCCCACAGGGGAGAAGGGAAGCACTGGTCAGAACCCCAGCCTTCTTGCCCGCTTCACCTGCGGGATCGCCTCGATCTTCTCCAGCAGCGCGTCGTCCACGCGCTCATCGACCGCGACAAAGCAGATGGCGTCGCCGCCCTGCTTGTCGCGGCCGAGGTTGAAGGTGGCGATGTTGACGTTCGCCTCGCCCATCAGCGAGCCAAAGGCACCGATGAAGCCTGGCTTGTCCGCGTTGCGCACATAGATCATGTGCGGCGCAAAGGCCGCGTCGATCTTGATGTCGCGGATTTCG
>JBOFUS010000513.1:0-1493 GCA_051652685.1 Beijerinckiaceae bacterium | reverse complement strand
TGCACCAGCCGTCCGAGGTCATCGTGACCGAGCCTGGCGAGTGGCGGGTTTGGGAAATGATGCTCGACTGGCGCGAGCGCTTCGACATCCCCGTGCACATCCGCGGAGACGACCGCTTCGTCGCCAGCCGTGACGAGTTCGCGCGCTGGGCCGAAGGGCGCAAGCAGTACCGAATGGAGTTCTTCTACCGCGAGATGCGCCGCAAGACCGGCCTGCTGATGAATGGAGATGAGCCGGAAGGCGACGCCTGGAATTTCGACGCTGAAAACCGCAAGCGTTTGCCTGCCTCCGCCCGTCCACCCAAGCGTCTGCGGTTTGTGCCGGATGCGATCACGGAAGAGGTGCTCGCACTTGTCGAGGCGCGTTTCGGCAACCACTTCGGCGATCTGCGCCCCTTCGGTTGGGCTGTTACGCGCGAAGATGCGTTGCGCGCGCTCGATCATTTCATTGCCGACTGCCTTTCAGGCTTCGGCGACTATCAGGACGCGATGAAACAGGGTGAAGACCTGCTCTATCACGCGATCATCTCGCCTTATCTCAACTGCGGGCTGCTCACCGCGATGGAGGTCTGCGAGGCGGCAGAAAAGGCCTACCGCAAGGGGAGGGCTCCGCTGAACGCCGTCGAGGGCTTCATCCGCCAGGTCATAGGCTGGCGTGAGTTCGTGCGCGGCATCTACTGGACGCAGATGCCGGACTACGCGACGACGAACCATCTCGATGCCAAACGCCCCCTGCCCGCCTTCTACTGGACCGGCGAAACGGAGATGAATTGCCTGTCGCAGGCTATCGGTGCAACCCGCCGCCACGCCTATGCCCACCACATCCAGCGCCTGATGATCACGGGAAACTTCGCCTTGCTGGCCGGCATTGCACCAGCCGAGATCGAGCAATGGTATCTCGTCGTCTATGCCGACGCTTACGAGTGGGTGGAACTGCCGAACGTGCATGGCATGGTCATGCATGCCGACGGCGGACTGCTAGGTTCAAAGCCCTACGCCGCCTCCGGAGCCTACATCGACCGCATGTCTGACTACTGCGGACACTGCCGCTACAGGCCGGACGTGAAAAGCGGGCCGGAAGCCTGCCCCTTCAACTATCTCTATTGGAACTTCCTGATCGAGAACGAGGGCAAAATTGCACGCAACCCGCGCATGGCGATGCCTTATCGCACGCTTTCGAAGATGGCGGAGGCGCGAAAGGCGGAGATCGTGCGGGAGTCGGCGGATTTCCTGGGTGCGCTCGAAAGCTGGAGTGGCTGCTGACTCAGCGCTTGCGCAGGACCAGCGCGAGATTCCAGAAGATGCAAACCGTGAGCGCAAGCGACAACGCCGCCCATTTACCAAGCGGGAGTGCTGCAAGATGCAGCACGCCCAGCGCCACGCCGAAGCCCATCAGCCCCAGCACACCGCTGCCGATGATGGCAGCCGTCGCCGGCCCGCCGATGCGCGGCTGGAGGAAGATGATCAGCGTGGAGAGCACGATCGGGAACGTGG
>JBOFUS010000512.1:0-2530 GCA_051652685.1 Beijerinckiaceae bacterium | reverse complement strand
CCAGCGCTCCTTCTGCGCCGGCGTGCCCACCTGCGCCAGTACGCGCATGTTGCCGTCGTCGGGTGCCGCGCAGTTCAGGCAGACGGGGCCGAAGATGGAGCGGTTCGCCTCCTCGTACATCGCGGCCTGCCCCACCATGGGCAGCGCCATGCCGCCGAACGCCACCGGGCTCTGCGGCGACCAGAGGCCGGCGGCGCGGGCTTTCTGCTGCACGCGGGCCAGCACATCGGGCGCGATGTTCTCATGGGCGTCGAAGTTGGCGCGGTCAGCTTCCAGCGGCAGGACATGATCCGCGATGAAGGCGCGCGTGCGCCGGCGGATGTCGTCGAGTTCTGGGGGGAGGGTGAAGTCCATGGTGCATCCGCTTGGTGTTTCGCGGATGGTAGCAGGGGTGTGGGGGGATTGCGAAGGGGGCGGTGCGCCGTCTCTTTTGGGAAGGGGCGGCGGAATGAGGGTTTTCTCCGCCGCCTCGAGAAGAGGTCCCGGACAATGCTTCCATGCGCCGCAAGCAAGAATCATCAACGCTCGGGGTTGATTTTCATACCAATACAGGTATATTTTTACATATGAAACGGGACTTGCCCCGCTCAGGCGAACGACCACTCCACTGGGTAGGCTCGGCGAAAGCTGATTTCATGGCTTTTCCGACGGAGGTGCGCTCCGACATGGGGTATGCCCTCGGTGTTGCCCAGCTGGGCGGGATGCATCCCCGCGCAAAACCGTGGAAGGGCGAAGGGGCAGGCGTCGTCGAGGTCGTGGAGCGGTTTGACGGAAACGCCTATCGGGCGGTTTATACCGTCCGGTTCCACGGGGCCGTCTACGTGCTGCATGCCTTCCAGAAGAAATCCCCTTCCGGGATCAGGACGGCAACTCAGGACGTGGAACTCGTGGGGCAACGGCTGAAGCGCGCCCGCGACGACCACGCAAGGTTTCCGCTAGAAGGGAGAATGAGCGATGAGCGATGATGCGATCTCGCATGGCGGCACTAATGTTTTCGCCGATCTGGAGTTTCCGGATGCGGTCGACCGCCAGACGAAGACACGGCTGGCCATGGCGCTGGTCGGGCTTCTCAAGGAGCGAAACCTGAAGCAGGTCGATGCTGCGCGTCTGCTTGGCGTGCCGCAGCCGAAGGTCTCTGCGCTCGTGAACTATCGGTTGGACGGATTTTCTGTCGAAAAACTGATGGGCCTTCTGACGATCCTCGATCAGGACGTCGAGATCATGATCCGGCCACGCCTGGGCGCGGGGCATGGCTCCATCGCGGTGTTGTCCGTCAGATAGATTGGGGACGCCCGAGTCCACCGGACAAATTCAAGATCGTCATTGCGAGGAGCGAAAGCGACGAAGCAATTCAGAACAGCGGTTCAGAATAGACCCAAACCGCTGTGCAAAGCCGCAAGTGTTGCGCTGGATTGCTTCGCTTTGCTCGCAATGACGGGACAACGTCCGTCCCGCCATTCTGCTTGCAACAATGCCCGGCCCCCGAGCCCTTCGACAGGCTTAGGGTGAGGAGCCCCCCTCACCCAGCCTTCTTCTTGTCGTCCTTCACTTCCTTGAAGTCCGCGTCGATCACATCGTCCTTGTCGCCCTTGGCGCGGTCGTCCTTGGCCATGTCGGCCTTGGCGTCTGCCGCCGCGCTTTCGTCGGCCTGGGCCTTGTACATCGCCTCGCCGATCTTCATCGAGGCCTGCATCAGGTCGTTGGTGTTTGCCTTGATCATCTCGGCGTCATCCTTGGCGATGGCGTCCTTCAGCGCCGTGATGGCGTGCTGCACCGCGTTGCGGTCCGTCTCGCCCACCTTGTCGCCGTACTCGGCCAATGACTTCTCGGTGGAGTGGATCAGGCTTTCGGCCTGGTTCTTCGCTTCCACCGTCTCGCGGCGCTTCTTGTCCTCGGTGGCGTTGGCTTCCGCCTCCTTGACCATCTTCTCGATGTCGGCGTCCGACAGGCCGCCGCTCGCCTGGATGCGGATCTGCTGTTCCTTGTTGGTCGCCTTGTCCTTGGCGGACACGTTGACGATGCCGTTGGCGTCGATGTCGAAGGTCACTTCCACCTGCGGCATGCCGCGGGGGGCCGGCGGAATGCCCATCAGGTCGAACTGGCCGAGCATCTTGTTGTCCGCCGCCATCTCGCGCTCGCCCTGGAACACGCGGATGGTGACGGCGGTCTGGTTGTCTTCGGCTGTCGAGAACACCTGGCCCTTCTTGGTCGGGATGGTGGTGTTGCGGTCGATGAGGCGCGTGAACACGCCGCCCAGCGTCTCGATGCCGAGGCTCAGCGGCGTCACGTCGAGCAGCAGTACGTCCTTGACATCACCCTGCAGCACGCCGGCCTGCACGGCCGCGCCGATGGCCACCACCTCATCCGGGTTGACGCCCTTGTGCGGCTCCTTGCCGAAGAAGGTCTTCACGATCTCTTGCACCTTCGGCATGCGCGTCATGCCGCCGACCAGCACCACCTCGTCGATATCGCCGGCGGTGAGGCCTGCGTCCTTCAGCGCCTTCTTGCAGGGCTCGATGGTGCGCTGCAC
>JBOFUS010000511.1:0-5210 GCA_051652685.1 Beijerinckiaceae bacterium | reverse complement strand
GCGACGGAGGGGCGCTCGTGAACGGCGCGCCCCTTCTTGAGGTGAAGAACCTCCGGCTGACGATCCCCGTTTCAGGCGGAACGTTGCACGCATTGCGCGGTGTCGATCTCGTGGTCCGGCGCGGCGAGACGCTGGGGCTGGTGGGCGAAAGCGGTTCCGGCAAGTCGCTGTCTGCGCTGTCGATCGCGGGCCTGCAGCCACGCCTCGCAGCGCGGCGCGTTGAGCGTCTGGCGCTGGATGGCGAGGACCTTGCCGCCATGAACGAGCGGGCGCTGGCGCGAAACGTGCGCGGTGCGCGTGTCGCCATGATCTTCCAGGAGCCGATGACCTCGCTCAACCCGGTGATGACCATCGGCCGGCAACTGACCGAAGTACTCACTGCCCACGGCCGCGCCAGCCCTGCGGAGGCCGAGGCCAAGGCCGTGGCATTGCTGGAGCGTGTGGGCATCGCCGGTGCAGAGGAACGGTTGGCGCAGTATCCACACCAGTTTTCCGGCGGCCAGCGCCAGCGGGTGATGATTGCCATGGCGCTGATGGGCGATCCAGAACTGTTGATCGCCGACGAGCCCACCACTGCCCTCGACGTGACGGTGCAGGTCGAAATCCTGCGCATGCTTGCCGAGCTCCAGAAGGAGCGCGGCCTTGGGCTCATCCTCGTCACCCACAACCTCGGCGTGGTGTCGCGCGTGGCTGACCGCGTGGGCGTCATGTACGCCGGCGAAGTGGTGGAGGAGGGGCCGACGCAGGCGGTGCTGTCGCAGCCGCGCCACCCCTACACGCAAGGCTTGATCCGGGCGATGCCCGAGAGCGCCGCAGGGGCGGAGCGGTTGGGGGCCATTCCCGGCATGGTGCCTTCGCTGCTGTCGGAGCCAGCTGGCTGCGCCTTCGCGCCGCGCTGTCCGCTCGCCGAAAGCCGATGCCTTGTCGCCCCACCGCCCGTCTGGAGCGATGGCGGCCGGAGCCATCGTTGTGTGCGTCCTGCGCCGATCTTCGCCGTACTGCCGGCAGCCGTGCCGCAAAACGCGGCGCAGGCGGAAGGTGCCGCCCTTATCAAAGCCAGCGGTCTTGCGCGCCGCTACAATGTCCGGCGCGGCCTGTTTGGCGGGACGCGGATACTCAACGCAGTTGACGGCGTGGACCTCACCGTCATGAAAGGCGAGGCGCTCGCCATCGTTGGCGAAAGCGGCTGCGGCAAGTCCACGCTTGGCGCAATGCTCGCTGGCCTCAAGCCACCGGGCGAAGGCACGATCACGGTCGCCGGCCGCTCGCTCGCCACCATGGACCGGCTGGAGCGGGCGCGGCTCATCCAGCCGATCTTCCAGGACCCCATGGCGTCCCTCAACCCGCGCCAGACGGTACTGGGCGCGGTGGCGCGTGCCTTCGAGATTCACGGGCTTGGTGGACAGGCGGAGCGCGAGGCGAAGGCCCGCGCGCTGCTGTCCGAGGTCGGTCTGCCCGAGCGGTTGTTCGCTGGCTATCCCGGCCAGCTTTCCGGCGGCCAGCGCCAGCGCGTCGCCATCGCCCGCGCGCTGGCGCTGGAGCCCTCGATCCTGATCTGCGATGAGCCGACCTCGGCGCTCGATGTCTCGGTGCAGGCGCAGATCCTGAACCTCATTCAGGATATGCGGGCGCGGCGCGATCTCACCATCGTGCTGATTTCGCATGATCTTTCGGTGGTGGCGCATATAGCGACGCGGGTCGCGGTCATGTATCTCGGCCGCATTGTCGAGACCGGGCCGACAGCGCGCCTGATGTCCGCCCCCCGTCACCCCTACACGCGCACGCTCATCGCTTCGTCCCTGTCGGTCAAGCCCGGTGCCGGCCTTCCGCCACCAGCCGCGAAGCCTGGCTTCGCCAATCCGTTGGATGTCCCCAGGGGCTGTGCGTTTCACCCGCGTTGCCCGTTGGCCGAAGATCGCTGCCGCGCCGAAACGCCCAAGATCTGCAATCTGGGTAATGGCAGCGTCGCCTGCCATCTCGCCAGCGAGGAGGCGGCGTCATGGAGCTGAAATGGCTCGAGGATTATCTGATGCTGGCGCGGGAGGGCAGCTTCTCGCGCGCTGCCTCGCTGCGCAATGTCACCCAGCCGGCCTTCTCCCGCCGCGTCCGCGCGCTGGAGGACTGGTTGGGCGCTACGCTGTTCGACCGCTCCTCGACGCCCGTGACGCTGACACGCCATGGCGAGGAGTTCCAGAAACACGCGCGCCAGATTGTCGACGAGGCGCTGGCGGTCCGCGCTGACTTCCGGCTGGCGCAGAGGGCGGATGATCAGCTGGTGCGCGTTGTCGCGCTGAACTCCATCTCCGTCACGGTTGCACCCGGACTGATCGCTGCTTACCGCGCCAACCGTCCGAAGGGCCGTGTCGAGCTCATCAGCCTGCAAGGTCTCGACACGCATTACGATGCCCTTGATGCCGGTGCTGCCCATGTGCTGCTGGCTTTTGGCCGTGCGCCGGGGGGGCGGAAGGCGGCAAATTACGAGGAATTGACGCTGCGCGAGGACGCTTTCGTGCCGGTGGCGACGCCCGCCTTCGTGGCCGCGCGCGGAGGGACAGGGTTGCCATCCGGCAAGTCGGCACTGCCGGTCGCGGCCTACGGGCTCTTCTCTTTCTCGCATGGTTTCGTGGCCGAGCCGATGGATCGCCTTGGCCGCGAACGCCCGCTCGATGTGGTGCTCGAAAGCGCCCTGTCGGAGGCGCAGAAAGCGCTGGCGCTGCAGGGGCTGGCGCTCGCCTTTGTGCCGGAAAGCCTTGCGGCTGCCGAGCTCGCTTCCGGCGCACTGGTGGTGGCGCTTGGCCCCGAATACCGGGTGCCCATGGCGGTGCGCGCAATCCGCCGCGCTGACCTCGCCCATCCGGCGGCGCTCGCTTTCTGGAAGACACTGCCGGGTCACATGCCGCATCGGCATGTGACCGCTTCGCCCACGGGGCATAACCTCATAAAGCACGAGGAGGACCGTCATGAGCCCCACCGCAATGCGCCGTAAGCTGCCGATTGTCGAGGCGGCACCCGTCATCGACTGGCCGGCGATCCGCCGCCGTTACCCCGCCACGCGGGAGAGCGTGTTCCTCAACGGCGGCTCGCGCGGGCTGTTGTCCGAGAATGCGCACGCGGCGGGCGTGGCCTCGCTGGCAGCCGACCGGCTGATGCAGCTGGACCAGCCCTCTGCCGACGTGCAGCTTGCCGAACTGCGCGGCTTGTTCGAGCTGCTCATCAGGGCGGAGGCCGGCAGCGTCGCCGTCACCGCCAATGTGTCCCACGGCCTCAACATGGTCGCGACCGCCATCGACTGGCAACCGGGCGACGAAGTGATCACGGTCGGTGATCTGGAGCACGCGAACAACATCTACCTCTGGCAAGGGCTCACCGCGAAGGGCGTCGTCATCCGCGACATCCCTGCGAAGGACGGCGCGGCCGATGCCGATGCCATGATCGCAGCGATCAGCCCACGCACGCGGCTGATCACGGTCTCCGCCGTTAGCCTCGTGCCATGTTTTCGCGCCGATATGGCACGGATCGGCATGGCGGCACGCAAGGCCGACGTGCTGTTTCTGGTCGACGCGGTACAGGCGACGGGCGTGCTGGAGGTTGACGTTGGTGTCGACTGCATCGACGCGCTCGCGACCTCTACCAGCAAGGGCCTGCTAGGCGTGCGCGGGCTCGGCTTTCTCTACGTCTCGCCGCGCTGGACGGAGCGTCTGAAGCCCGCCTTTGTCGCCCGCAATTCCATCGCGGCGAAAGGGCACTATTCGCAGATCGAGGCGGGGCCATTCGCGTTTCGCGCCGACGCCCGCCGTTTCGAGTGTGGCAACTACAACTACGTTGGTGTGGCCATTGCGCGGACGGCGCTGCTGGAAATCCTCGATCTCGGCATCGCGAACATCGAGGATCAGTCGGTTCGCCTCGCCGGCCAGTTGGCCGATGGGCTTTCGGCGCTGGGTTTTGCCGTGGCGGCACCCCCTGCCGGCCAGCGCCGCACGCATCTCGTTACGCTCGGCGAGCGTGGCGACGGCGGACCTGAAGCAACCGGGGACGCGCGGCTTGATGCCTTCTCGCAAGCGCTCGACGCGGCGGGCGTGAAACACGCTACGCGCCGCCGCATGCTGCGCTTCGGCTTTCATTTCTACAACGACGAGAGCGATGTGGACGCTGTTCTGACCGTCGCGCGCAAGCTCGCCTGATGTCTTCACCAAACAAGAAGAAGGAAAACCCCATGCGTTTCCTGACCATGACATATCTGGCAGCCGCCATGACCATAATTCCGCCGCTTACGGCCTCCGCCCAGTCGCCCCAGGGCAAGAGCACCTTTGAGATGAACGAGCGCTTCGGCCGCAAGGCGAAGCCGATGGCGGTGCATCTTTATCGACCACCCACATGGACGCCCGCCGACCGCGTGCTGATCGTGATGCATGGCCGCGGCCGCAATGGCGCGGAATACCGCGACCAGTGGACGAAACAGTCCGAGGCCGGAAACCTGCTGATCGTGGTACCGGAGTTCGATGCCGAGAACTTTCCCGGTACCGCCGCCTACAACTGGGGTTCGGTGGTGGATGAGCAGGAGAAGCCGCTGCCGGCAGACGCCTGGGTCTTCAACGTCATCGACGCGGTGCACCGCGAGGTGCGCAAGCAGACGGGTGCCACGCGCGAGAAATACAGCCTCTATGGCCATTCCGCCGGGGCGCAGTACGTCCATCGCTTCCTGCTGCTCGCCAAGGCGGCGGATGCAGATCTGATCATCTCCGCCAACGCCGGCTCCTACACCATGCCGGTGCGCGGCATCGCGTTCCCCTTTGGTCTTGATGGCGTGACCGTGACGGACGACGACCTGAAGCGTGCATTCGCCCGTCCCGTCGTGGTGCTGCTGGGCGATCAGGACATCGACCCCAACCACCAGTCGCTGCCCCGCCAGCCAGGTGCCATGGCGCAGGGGCCGCATCGCTTCGCGCGCGGCAACCTCTTCTTTGACACAGCGCAGAAGAAGGCAGCGGAGCTTGGCGCGCCCTTCAACTGGCGGCTCGTGCCGGTGCCAGGGGTGGCGCATTCCAACACCAACATGGCCAACAAGGCTGCCGAAATCGTCTCCGGGCTTGGCCGCTAGTCATGGGCGGACATCCGGTTCTGTTGATCCACGGCGGCGCGGGCGTTGGTCCCCGCGCGCGCATGACGCCGGAGCGGGAGGCGGCCATTCGCGCCTCGCTCGCCCGCATCCT
>JBOFUS010000510.1:0-1934 GCA_051652685.1 Beijerinckiaceae bacterium | reverse complement strand
ATGCCCGGCCTGATGGCGATCCGCCGTGAGCACGAGGGCAAGCACCCGCTGAAGGGCGCGCGCGTCGCCGGCTGCCTGCACATGACAATCCAGACGGCTGTCCTGATCGAGACGCTGAAGGAACTGGGCGCCGACGTGCGCTGGTCTTCGTGCAACATCTTCTCGACCCAGGACCACGCCGCCGCCGCCATTGCAGCTGCCGGAACGCCTGTCTTCGCCATCAAGGGCGAGACGCTCGAGGAATACTGGGACTATGTCTACAAGACCGCGCTCTGGAGCGACGGCGGCACACCGAACATGATCCTCGACGACGGCGGTGATCTGACCATGCTTCTCATCCTCGGTGCCGAAGCCGAAGCGGGCAAGACTGCCTTCCTGGACAAGCCCGGCAATGAGGAAGAGACGGTCTTCTTCGCGCTCATCAAGCGCGTCATGAAGGAGAATCCCGGCTTCCTGACCAAGGCGTGCAATGCGATCAAGGGCGTCTCGGAAGAAACCACAACGGGCGTGCATCGTCTCTACGAGATTGCCAAGGCAGGCCGCCTGCCCTTCCCGGCCATCAACGTCAATGACTCGGTCACCAAGTCGAAGTTCGACAACCTCTACGGTTGCCGCGAGTCGCTCGTGGACGCGATCCGTCGCGGCACTGACGTGATGATGTCGGGCAAGGTTGCGCTCGTCGCCGGCTACGGCGACGTCGGCAAGGGCTCGGCCGCCTCGCTGCGCCAGGCCGGCTGCCGCGTTATGGTGACGGAGGTCGATCCGATCTGCGCGCTCCAGGCCGCGATGGAAGGCTATGAGGTCGTGACGATGGAAGACGCGGCCCCCCGCGCCGACATCTTCGTGACGGCCACAGGCAACGTCGACGTAATCACCGTTGATCACATGCGTTCGATGAAGCACCGCGCCATCGTTTGCAACATCGGCCACTTCGACAGCGAAATTCAGGTCTACGCGCTGAAGAACTTCAAGTGGGACAACGTCAAGCCGCAGGTGGACGAGATCGAGTTCCCGAATGGCAAGCGCATCATCCTGCTGTCGGAAGGCCGCCTCGTGAACCTTGGCAACGCCACGGGTCACCCTTCCTTCGTGATGAGCTGCTCGTTCTCGAACCAGACGCTGGCCCAGATCGAACTCTGGAACCACTCCGCCAAGTACGAGAACAAGGTCTACACGCTGCCAAAGCATCTCGACGAGAAGGTCGCGGCACTTCACCTCGAGAAGGTCGGAGCAACGCTGTCGAAGCTCTCGGAAAAGCAGTCGCAGTACATCGGCGTCAGCGAGCAGGGGCCGTTCAAGCCCGAGCTTTACCGCTACTGAATCTTTGTTCCACATTTGTTCAAGCCCCGCCCTTACGGCGGGGCTTTTGCATTTCGGTTACCAGTTTCTCAACGACTTGCTGCATAGATGGTGGCATCATGATTCGCGCGTCGTGCAGACATTGGCGTAGGATTCAGGGTCGGGGGGCATGGACGGGCGAGCGGTGAACGCAGGCGGAAGCGCGTGGTTTCGGGTTGGGCGCAGGCCGGTTACGTGCTGTTCACGCCCAGCCATCGCAGCTTCCGTGCTCGCCCTGGCGTTACTGACTGTTGAAGCCACGGCCAACGTGGGCGAACTTCGCCTCTCGATTCTGGGAAACAGCAACACCCAGACGCAGGATCTCGCCGGACCGCTCGGCCTGCTTATGCTCGGCCTCTTCATTCTGGCGTTCACCACCACGGTGTTCCACATTATCAGCCGCAAACGCTGGGCCAACCGGATCGCGGCCCAGGCGGAAGAGATTGGCCTTCTGCAAGGTCGCCTCCAGCGGGCAGACATCTTCATGTCGGGTGAGCGCCATGTCGTGGTCGCCTGGGGCAGCAGCAGCGGTGAACCAGAAATCGAAGGCGACGTCGCGCTGGTGCTGGGCATCGCCGCGCCGCGCCGCATCCTCG
>JBOFUS010000509.1:0-2419 GCA_051652685.1 Beijerinckiaceae bacterium | reverse complement strand
CGCTTCACCAGATAGTTGTGCTTGGTGCAGTGGCGGGTGATGCCGACCGTGTCGCACTCCTGGAAAGCGTCAGAGCCGATGAGATGCGTCGGCACCTGACCGGTGAAACAGACCACCGGAATGCTGTCGAGCAGCGCGTCGGTCAGGCCCGTCACGGCGTTGGTCGCGCCTGGCCCGGAGGTGACGAGCACCACGCCCACCTTGCCGGACGAGCGCGCATAGCCTTCCGCCGCATGCACCGCACCCTGTTCGTGGCGCACCAGAATATGTTCGACGCCGCCCATCTGGTAGAGCGCATCGTAGATCGGCAGCACAGCGCCGCCGGGATAGCCGAAGATGTGTTCGACGCCCTGGTCGTGCAGCGCCTTTACCACCATCTCTGCGCCCGTCATCGTCTGGGCAGCGGTGGGGCTCTCGATCGTGGTCTGGTCCATCTTGGCGGCGGCGGCGCTCATGGTGTGGTCCTCGGATATCGTCGGTTGGCGTTCAGGCAACAAAAAAGGGCCTCTCGGGCCCCTGTTTTCGCGCCAGCTTTGGTCTCGCGCGCGGCTCAGCCACGCGCGCCCGCTGGCGCGCCCCGTACAAGAATGATCTGGGTGACTTTCATCCGGCCAAAATAAGTCGGTCGTGCGCCACAGGTCAAGCAATCAATTTGGCTTGAGGCTCTCCCTATCGAATGTTCCGGGCCGGGCGAATGAAACGCCCGGCCACGCCCTTTGCCTGGTGGGCCGCCGCCGGTTTCAGGCGAGCAGGCCCTCAAGCGACTCGAGGCGAACCATGCGTTCACCGACCTTCGGCTGTTTGACAGAAGCAATCGTGTCCGCATCGCGCACCGCCTTGCCGAAATCCAGCCCCGTCCGTTTCTCCACCGCCGTGACCGCAACGCGCCATTGCGCCACGTTGATCTTCGCCTTTTCGGATGGGCGGGCGAGATTTTTCCGTTCCTCGTCCAGAAGCGGGAGTTGGTCGACCACGAGAGCCACGCTTTTCAGGCCGGATTTGCCATTCCAGACGATCACCTTGAAAAAAGATGACGGAATCTGAACATCATCGGCGAAGCGGTCGGTCGTATCGTCGAAGATTGGCCCCTGGAAGACGCTGATCTTGCGGCCCTCCTTCGTCGCTACAGCGCCTTTCTCCAGCACATACCGCTCGGCACCCTGCCAGAATTCGGTCCGCTGGTTGAAGCGGAAGTGCTGCGGTGCGCAATTGCTGAAATGATAGGTATCGGCATTCGCCCGTTCTGCCGTGTCGTCCTCACCCCAGGTCGGATCGGTGCGCCTGGTGAGGTGCCCACGGTCAAAAAAGATCGACCATTCCGAATAGAAGTCCTGATTGAGCGTGAAATTTGGGCTGATGCGCGGGTCTTTGGCCCAGCTCTCGCCTTCCGCGGCGCTCACCACCCGCCCTGTATCCCGATCCACCGCGAGATAGGTCTCCCCGTCGATGTTGGTCGCGCTGAAGATCGCGATGCGTTTCAGCTTGTTCATGCGGATGCTGAAATGCTGGTATTTGAGTTCGCCGCCTTCGGCATCCACCTCGCCGGCCCGGAGCGGAGCGACGGCCTTTCTCAGTTCCGGGGTCATCTCCGGAAGATTGATCGTCACTCCGGGGATAAAGCCGGGGAAATATCCATCGCGGTTGTCGTAGTTCGCGTCGATCTTCAGCTTCTCGGCAGCGCGGGCAAGTGTTTTCGGTGTGGGAGTGAGCGAGTTCGATGGCACCTGCACGCTTGTGCCAGCCGCCGCACCACCGCCAATCCTGATGGAAATCTCAAGCGGAATCGTCAGTCTGAGCTCACTGTTGGCATCATTCGTCATGGTCGCATCCCCTTTTTGCCTATCAACAATCGTCTCCGCTTCGGAAGGCCGCCCAACAATTCCGGGTTGGGGTGGGCGCAAGCGGCGTCCACCGTTGCCGCTCTCCTTCGCGTGAAGCCCGAGCGCCTCCTCAAGCATGGCGCGTTTTTCGCCCTCCAACTCGTCCAGCTTTCCGGTCAGATCCTTGAAGATCGCGCTGATCCGGATGCCCTCGTTCATGTTGATCGGGATCGTGCGCCCTGTTTCGTCCTTCAGCGCGCGGAACGGCTCGCCATAGTGGTGCAGCGCGATCACGTCCCAGTCGTCGTTGAACACCGGCGATCCCGAGGAACCCTGCTGGGTGTCGGTTTCATAGAGCAGCGTGTTCGGGGTGCGGTCATGCAGCCGGTTGTTGCGGCATGCGATCATCTTGGGCATGCCGCCCGGATGCTGGATCACGTTGACCGCCATGCCCAGCACGTGCCGGTCAGGCACGTCTGACAGCGGGCAGTAACCCAAGTCGGCGATTTCGGCCGATCCGCTATCGCGATTGCCGATGGCGATCAGCGCATAGTCGAGGTCGCTCTCGTCGGAGAAGAGCGCGAAGTCGTCCGGGGCAA
>JBOFUS010000508.1:0-9026 GCA_051652685.1 Beijerinckiaceae bacterium | reverse complement strand
GATGACCTCTCGCGGCGCGTGCTGGATGCTGGCGGGCGCATCCTGCATGTGGAAGCGGCAGTGGCGGAGCACGCAGGCAACGCGTCCTCGCCACCATCTGCCGGCATGACGTATATGAAGCACTGGCATCTTGCGTGGTCGGAGCGGCACATCCGCCGCAAGTTCGGGCTTTCCGCGCCGGGCATCTGGCGCGTTGGCGAAAGCGTGGTGAAGATGTTGCTCGCGCAGTTTCGGCGGGACCGGCAGGAGGAGGCGAAGCAGCGTGGCCTTGTGAACGGCACGCTGGCCCACATGCGCGGCGTCAAGGCACAAGAAGCACGCGACCGGCTTTCGATGGAGCGGGCATGACCATCGCCGAAGCGCTCAAGCGCCCCTACGACAATTTCACCGCGTTGCGGCTGGCGCTCAGCGTCGCTGTTGTCGTTAGCCACGCTGCCAGCGTCGGCACCGGCCGTCATACCGATGAACCGCTTTACGCGCTGACCGGCTACACGCTGGGCGAGCATGGGGTGAACGGCTTCTTCGCGGTTTCGGGCTTTCTGGTCGCGATGAGCTGGGACCGGCGGGGCGGGGCGCTGCCTTTCGCGCTGGCGCGCATTCTCAGGGTGTTTCCGGCGCTCATCGTGGCGGTGCTTGTCACGGCGCTGGGGCTTGGCCTTGCGCTGACGACCCTGCCCAAGGCGGCATATCTCGCCGATCCGCGCGTCTGGAGCATGATCACGGCCACGCTGACCACATTCAAGAGCGCGACCGTGCTGCCCGGTGTCTTCGAGGGCAATCCGCTGCGCTGGCCGATCTCGACGGTCTGGACCCTGCGATACGAGCTCATCTGCTACGCCGGCTTGCTGGCCTACGGCGTCGCCGGCGGCTTTCGCAGGCCGGCGCTGGCGCTGGCCGGTGCGGGTCTGGTGGCGCTGGCGCTTGTCGTACTGGGCCTGATTGGGCCGATGTCGAAGGGGCAGGAGACAGCGTTGCGGTTGCCGCTGGTCTTCGCGGCGGGCTCGTTGCTTTATCTCTACCGCGACCGGGTCCGGTTGTGTCTCGGGATTGTCGCAGCGCTGGCCTTCGCGCTGCCTGTGGCGGCACTTGTGCTGCCATCACTCTACAAGCCGCTGCTGTTCATCGGCACGGCCTACCTGATGATCTTTGCCGCCATCGCGCCGGGCCTCTCGCATCCGAAGTTCGAGCCGCCGGGCGATATTTCCTACGGCGTCTATCTCTACGGCTGGCCGGTACAGCAGGCGCTTCAGTCGCTGTTTCCAGCTCTTTCCGGCTGGGCGATGCTTGGGCCGGCGCTGCTTGTCACATGTCTTGTTGCCACCATCTCATGGTTGCTGGTCGAGAAGCCGGCGCTCGGGTTGAAGGCGAAGTTCATGCCGCAGCGCGCGGCGTCGCCGTGACAAGCGGGCACCGAGCGGCTATGTCCGCAAAGATGACTTCGGCGGCACTTGTCTTTTTTGGCGGCGGTATCGGCTCCGTACTGCGCTACCTTACGGGGCTGGGTGCCACGCGGCTGATGGGCGAAGGCTGGCCCTATGGCACCTTTGCGGTCAACCTGCTGGGCTGCCTTGCCATGGGCCTCTGCTTTCGCCTGCTTCCAGCCGCCGAGATCGGCCAGCCCTCGGCGCGGCTGTTGCTGATGACCGGTGTGCTCGGCGGCTTCACCACTTTCTCCGCCTTCGCGCTGGACGCTGCACAACTCTGGTTGCGCCAGGAGACGGCGGGGCTCATGTTTTATCTTTTCGGCTCCGTGACGTTCTCGCTTGTGGGCGTGGCGGCGGGGCTAGCTATCGGAAAGGCGCTTGCGCCATGAACGGTCACATCACATGAGCGGCGTTATCCTGAGAACAGTCGCCTCCGATGAGGGCGGCATGCGCCTCGACCGCTGGTTCAAGGTCAACTATCCCGAACTGCCCTTCGGCCACCTCCAGAAGATCCTGAGAAGCGGCCAGGTGCGGCTCGACGGCAAGCGCGTCAAGGGCGACTCGCGCATCGAAGCCGGACAGGCGGTGCGCGTGCCACCGCTTGGCATGCAGGAAGCTGCCCCACAGGGCATGATCCGCGATGTGGATGACCGCCGACCCGCTCACTCCAGCAGCTTCTCTGCGACACCGCGACAGCCAGCGTCAGTCACAGGAAGGCCGGTGCGTGCGCCTACCGGCCCAGGCCGCCGCGCCGAGCCCGGCGAGGCTGGCTACAGCCGCGGCGGCGAGCGCCGCCCGGGGGATGCGGAGTTTTTGCGCGATCTGATCATCTACGAGGACAAGGATGTCTTCGTGTTGAACAAGCCCTTTGGTCTGGCGGTGCAGGGTGGTTCCGGCCTGACACGCCATATCGACGGCATGCTGACCTCGCTCGCCAACGAGCGCGGCGATATCCCGCGCCTTGTTCACCGGCTCGACCGGGACACCACGGGTGTGCTCATCATTGCCCGCACGCGGAAGGCCGCTGTCGATCTCGGCGCGGCCTTCCGGCAGCGGGCCACCAAGAAGATCTACTGGGCGCTTTGCGCCGGCGTTCCACGGGTGAAGCAGGGCCGCATCTCCAGCTTCCTCGCCAAGGGTGAGGACGAAAAGGGCGACCAGAAGATGCAGGTGACGCCGCAGGGCGGCGATGCGGTGCATGCGTTGACCTACTATGCACTGGTCGATCAGGCGGCGCAGAAGCTCTCGTGGCTGTCGCTGCGCCCGGTCACCGGCCGCACGCACCAGCTGCGCGTCCACACCGCCGAGATGGGACATCCGATTGTCGGAGACCCCAAGTATTTCAACGTCGAGAACTGGGATCTTCCCGGCGGTATCCAGAACCGGCTGCATCTGCACGCGCGACGGCTGGTCATGCCACTGCCGTCCGGCAAGATGCTCGACGTCAGCGCGCCCTTGCCGCAACACATGGTGCAGACCTGGAATTTGCTGGGGCTTGATGCAAAGCAATATGACCCCATCGAGGATGCGCCAGAGAAGTAGCCGGTCGCGAAACGGGCTGCTTCAGGGCGCAGATTGCGGAATTGTCACGTCGCGTTCAGCGCGCCGTCAGCCGGAAGGCGCTAGAAATGCTTCAGTTGCCGCGTCAACAGGAGTTTCAGATGATCCGCCAAACCCTTCTGGTTGCAATGCTTTTCGTCGCTGGCGAGGCGATGGCGCAGACCACGCCTCCCACCGCCCCGGTGCAGCCGCCTGTTGCAGCCCCCGCGACACCACCTGCTGCTGCACCCGAGACCGGCCGCCGCGCGATCAGCCCCGAGATGCGCGAGCGCTTCCGTGCAGATATGCGCGTTTGTCGCGATGAGGTCCGCGGCAAGGATCTGCCCCGTGGCGAACGCCGGATGGCCTTCCGCACCTGCATGGAAGCCCGCAACGGCGACTACCGCCCGTTCTTCGCCCGCGCCGAAACCCGCCGCGCGGAAATGCGCCAGCTTCGCCGCGAATGCCGGGCCGAGAATGATGGCAAGCGCCTGACGCGCGATGAGCGCCGCACGGCCATGCGCGGCTGCATGGAAGCCAAGAAGCCCGAGCTGAAGAAGGCCTTCGCCTGCATGGACGAAGCCCGGACGAAGGGCCTGAACCCTGGCCCCGAGAGACGCGCATTCATGCGGACTTGCCTGACAGCTGGATGAGCTTAATTGGGAGGAGCATGCCTTCTCCCGTTCGCCACAGCCGCCGCACGCTCGTGCTCCTTGACCTCGATGGAACCGTCGTGGACGGGCAGCATTCGATCCGTGCCACGTTCGAAGCGGTGTTTCCGCAGTTCGGCTATGCCGCGCCCGGCCCGCAGGCGGTGCGGTCCATCGTCGGCCTGTCACTGCCCTTTGCCATCGCGCACCTGCTTGGGCCTGACGCGCCGGCGAACCGCATCGCGGAAGCCTACAAGGACCACTTCCACGAGATGCGCGCCACGCCGGGCTATTCAGAGGCACTCTACGACCACGTCGATGCGTCGATCCGCCGGATGGCGGCGCGCGACGATCTGCTGCTCGGCACCGCGACCGGCAAGGCGCTGCGCGGGATTAACTGGCTGATCGACAAGCACGGCTGGCATGGCTTTTTCGCTACCCTGCAAGCCTCCGACACGGCCGCCTCAAAACCTTCACCGGAGATGGTTTTCAATGCCTGCAGTGAGACGGGGATGGAGCCGGAGGATGTCATCGTCTTCGGTGACAGCATTTATGACATGCAGATGGCGGTGAACGCCGGCGCGCGCGGCATCGGCGTGTCCTGGGGCTACGGCGGCCGTGAGGAACTGATTGAGGCCGGCGCCAGCCGCATCATCGACAGCTTCGCCGAGGTGGAAACCATGGTTGATCTGTTCCATCGCAACCGCATTGGCGGAGAGCGGCGCGATGCGTGATGGCTTGTTTCCCGAAGCCGGCGCGGCCGAAAGCCCGGTGCGCCTCGCGCAGAAGGCCATGCTCAGGCCGCTGCCGAAACGGTTCTACTCGTCCGTGGACGTCGTGATTGCGCCGGAAGGTTATGCGCTGACGCTCGATGGGCGGCCCGCAAGGACACCAGGCCGCAAAGCCCTTGCACTCGCGACCGAGCCGGCGGCGCGTCTGCTTGCAGCAGAATGGGCCGCGCAGATCGATGTGATCGATCCAGCGCGGATGCCGCTGACACGCCTCGCCAACACAGGGATCGACAGCGTCTCTGGCCAGATGCGCGAAGTGGCGGCCGATGCGGCGGGCTACGCCGGCAGTGACCTCGTCTGCTATCGCGCTGATGCGCCGGAAGGGCTGGTGGCACGGCAGGCGGCAACGTGGGACCCCATCCTTGATTGGGCAGAAGCAAGACTCGGCGTTCGCTTCGCAGTGGCGACAGGTGTCATGCACGTAGCCCAGCCGCCGAATGCGACGAAAGCTGCCTTTGCAAGACTGTCAGCGTTTGCAAACCCCGTGGCGCTGTCCTGTCTGCACGTGATGACCACGATCTCGGGATCTGTCCTCATCGCGCTGATGACGGCAGAAGGCGCGCTCGCCGGCGAAGAAGCCTTTGCCGTCGCCAGCCTCGACGAGGCCTGGAGCGCCGAAACCTGGGGCGAAGATGACGAGGCAGCAGCGCGTATGGCTGGCCGCAAGGTCGAGTTCCTCGCAGCATTCGCGCTGTTCAAGGCGCTCTGATCAGTTCGCCTTTGCTGGCGGCTTGCCGTGGTCGTGATGCGGATGCGCCAGCGCACCTCCCTGCTCGGCATTTGGGCGATAGCCGCGAAGCCGGTTGTAGCTCTCGACCTGCGCTTGCGTGAGAATTTCCATCATCGCCAGATGGGCGTTGAGATGCACGGCGCGCAGCCGCGCCTCCTGCGCTGCGGCAACGGCCGTTTGCGCCTCGATGCGCGGATAGGTTGCATGCCGCATCTCGAAGAGGCGGCTGAGATGCGCCTCCGCCGCAATCAACGCCTCGCCGGCGGCAATCGCATCGCGTCGCATCCTGTCATAGATGACGCTGCTCCGCTGGCGCTGCTCCGGCGTCAGTTCAAGCTGATCGCCAATGTCGAGCACATGGCGCGGGCCGGGATAACCGTTGAGCTCGGCCGCCAGCGCATAGCCAAGACCCTCGCCGCGCTTCAGCGCCTCCATGCGCTCTGCTGACAGCGTCTTCACGTCGCGCGTTTCGAAGCCAACATAGGGCGACGGTGCGGTCTGGACCGGCGGCGTGATGATGACCTGCGGCTCGATGCGGAACGGCGTGTCGCGTGTTTGCCCCGCAGCTGGCACGGCGCCGACACCCAGAAGAGCAACGAGAACCCAGCGAAGCATCGATTCGTTCCTTCTGTGATCTTGAACCAAGGGCGGGTTTGACCCCGTATGGCGGAAGGCCTAACCCGAAATCCAATCAACATCTGTTGCGCGCGACCAAGCGGCGCAAGGGGCCGGGAGACGTTCATGAAACATGTTCTGGTCGCGCTGGAGCAACGGCGTGCCGATGCACGGTTGGGCGGCGGTGAAAAGCGCATCGCTGCCCAGCATGCGAAGGGCAAGCTGACCGCGCGCGAACGCATCGAGCTGCTGATGGACAAGGGTTCCTTCGAGGAGTTCGACATGTTCGTCGAACACCGCTCGACGGAGTTCGGCATGGACAAGCAGCGCATCCCCGGCGACGGCGTCGTGACGGGCTGGGGCACAGTCAATGGCCGTGTCGTCTTCGTTTTCGCCAAGGATTTCACGGTCTTCGGCGGGTCTCTTTCGGAGACGCATGCGCAGAAGATCTGCAAGATACAGGATATGGCGCTCCGGATGCGCGCACCTATTGTCGGCCTGTTCGACGCGGGCGGCGCGCGCATCCAGGAAGGCGTGGCAGCACTTGGCGGTTACGGCGAGGTGTTCAAGCGCAACGTCATCGCTTCGGGCGTCATCCCGCAGATCAGCCTGATCATGGGGCCGTGCGCGGGCGGCGATGTCTATTCGCCCGCCATGACCGACTTCATCTTCATGGTGAAGGACACCTCCTACATGTATGTCACAGGCCCGGACGTTGTGAAAACCGTGACCAACGAGGTCGTCACCCACGAGGAACTTGGTGGTGCCTCGGTCCACACCACGAAATCCTCCATTGCCGACGGTGCCTTTGACAACGATGTCGAAGCGCTGTTGCAGCTGCGCCGTTTCATCGACTTTCTGCCCGCGAACAACACGTCGGGTGTGCCGGAATGGCCGACGGAAGATGCGCCCGACCGCGTCGACATGAGCCTCGATACGCTGGTGCCGGACAACGCCAACAAGCCCTATGACGTGAAGGAACTGATCCGGAAGGTCGTGGACGAGGCGGACTTCTTCGAGATATCCGAGAAGTTCGCCGCCAACATCGTTGTCGGTTTCGGCCGCATCGAGGGGCGCAGCGTTGGCTTCGTTGCCAACCAGCCGATGGTGCTGGCCGGCGTGCTGGACGCCGATGCCAGCCGCAAGGCAGCCCGATTCGTGCGCTTCTGTGACGCCTTCAGCATCCCCATCGTCACCTTCGAGGATGTTCCGGGCTTTCTGCCGGGCACGGCACAGGAATACGGCGGCCTGATCAAGCATGGCGCGAAGCTGTTGTTTGCGTATTCCGAATGCACCGTGCCGCTCGTCACGGTGATCACGCGCAAGGCTTATGGCGGGGCCTATGATGTGATGGCGTCCAAGCACATCGGCGGCGACATCAACTACGCCTGGCCGACGGCACAGATCGCCGTCATGGGTGCAAGGGGCGCAGTCGAGATCATCTTCCGGCAGGACCTGGGCGACCCGGCGAAAATCGCCGAGCGAACAAGGGAATACGAGGATCGGTTCTGCTCGCCTTTCGTGGCGGCGGAGCGCGGCTACATCGACGAGGTGATCATGCCGCACTCCACCCGCCGGCGGATTGCCCGGGCGCTGGCGATGCTGCGCACCAAGCAGGTCGAGCGCCCCTGGAAGAAGCACGACAACCTGCCGCTGTGAGCTTGCCGAACATCCACCCGCTGGCCATTCTTGCCGCCGTTGCCGCCATCATGACGGCGGCGCTGGCCGCAGTCGGCTGGTTCCAGCCCGAGATGTTTCCCGATAGCCACGGCTATCTGCGCGCGGCCAGCGCAGCGGAACCCTGGGGCGAGGAGCGCCATCCGCTTTATGGCTGGATGGTAGGACAGCTGGCACCTCTTGGCGGTTTCGCAGGGGTGCCCGGCATCCAGTATGGTCTGCACGTCGCTGCGGCGTTCGCGCTCTATGGTGGCGCGCGTGTCTATGGGATCGATCGGCCTGCCGCATTGGCGCTGGCGCTGGCCGCGCTGGTCAACCAGGCAGTGGTGATCTGGGGAAGGGCAGTTCTGCCCGAAATGCCTGCGGTTTCCTTTTTGCTGTTTGCCATTGCGGGTCTGCTGGTGGCGGCGGCACGGCCGCGCCTGTTCTGGCCGCTGGCCTGCGGCGTGGCACTTGCCGTCGGCGAAAGCTACACGCTGCGACCGATCGCACTGCCGGCCATCCTGCTGCTGCCGCTGCTCTACGGTCTGTTGCAGCACCGCATCGAGCCCCGCTGGCGGCCGGCACGCATTGGCGCGCTGGTTCTGCTGCTTGCAATCCCGGTGCTCGGTCAGTCCGTCTACCGATGGCAGAAGGTTGGTGATTTCGGCCTCGTGTCGTTCAGCGGCTTTGGCATTTCGGGCATGGCGGCACAGATCCTGACACCGGAAATCCTGCCGCGACTGGACACCGAGCATCAGCCTGCTGCCACGATCATCCTCGCCGCCAAGGCGCGCGCTGTCGCCGCCGGACTCGCCATGCCTCTTTTCCGGAACTCGACCGGCGAAGTCAGCTATCGGACAACCGCGCTTGATGGCTTCGACACGCTTGCCCGCAATTTCGACGGGATCATGTGGGGCGAGCTCGTCAAACTGCGCGCAGATGGCGAGAGCTGGGTCGCCTTCAACGCGCGCATGGGCAAGGTGAACAATGCAATCCTGCGTGCCGCGCCGGAGCGCTGGCTTTACTGGACGGTCGGCGCAACGTCGCGGCTGGTGGGCAGGTTGCTGACCTATAACGTGGCATTTCTCCTGGCGTTGGTTGCGTTTGTCTTCGCAGCCTTCGCGAATATCGCAAAAGGGCGTGTTCTGCCGGCTTCGACGTCCAGCTGGACGCCTCTCGTCCTGATCGTCGGCGTCTATGTCATCATCCAGACCGTGCTTTGCGTGATCGCGGCATTCCCCGCACTCCGCTATACCGATGCAGGCGGCATGTTGCTGACAGCATTGCCACTCTATGGCTTCTTCCGGGCACTCGGGAACACGAACAGCGACGCGCCGAGATAGGTGACTGCAAAGCTCGCCAGTGACCCAGGAACAATGCCCAGAGCCGGCAGTGACGCAAATGCCTCACCTGCCGATATCCAGAGCCGGAATACAAGAAAATGGGCCAGCGCCCCCAGCGCCGCGACCGCCATGTAGCGCGCCCATTCGCCCGGCACCTGGCCGCCACGCCGGTCTGCAAAGGTCGTGAAGCGGTTCATCGCCCATGTCGCCGTCGCGGCCAGGATGAAGCCCAGAAGCCAGGCGGGGGTCGCGTCAAGTCCGGCAAACCTGCTCGC
>JBOFUS010000507.1:0-4039 GCA_051652685.1 Beijerinckiaceae bacterium | reverse complement strand
CGCATTCTCACGTTGTTGCTGGCCTCGCAGATCGTTCTGCTCGCGCTGGCGCTGCTCTTCACCCCCGGCCTCGTCAGCCTGCTGGCACCGGGCTTTGCGGGCGATGCGGGAAAGTTTGCACTTGCGGTCGAGATCACGCGCATCACCTTCCCCTATCTGACGCTGATCACGCTGGTGACGTTGTGGTCAGGTGTGCTCAATGCCGGCGGGCGCTATGCGGCGGCGGCGGCGGCACCCGTGCTGCTGAATCTCTCGCTCATCGCGTTTGTGCTGCTGGCCTTCCTGTTTCCGACGCCCGCCCATGCCGCCGGCTGGGGCGTCTTTGCCGCCGGCGTGCTGGAAGCGGCCCTGCTCGCCGTCGTCGCCCACCGGGCGGGTCTGCTCATGCGGCCGGTCAGGCCAGCACGAGACAAGGACGTAGGCCAGTTTTTCTCGGCTTTCCTGCCCGCCGTGATCGGGGCTGCCGGCGTGCAGATCGCCATGTTCGCCGACACCATCATCGCGACGCTGCTGCCGGAGGGTTCGGCCTCATCACTCTACTACGCTGATCGCATCTATCAGTTGCCGCTGGGTGTCATCGCCATTGCCGCCGGCACCGTTCTGCTGCCGACCATGTCGAAGAAGCTGGCGGCCGAGGATGTGGCTGGTGCGCAGGATGCGCAGAACCGCACGCTGGCGCTGACGCTGTTGCTGGCTGCCCCCTTCTGGGCGGCGACGCTGATCATCCCGGACCTGATCATCGCAGCCGTCTTTCAGCGCGGTGCATTCGAAGCCGGTGCGGTTTCGGGCGCGGCAGGTGTGCTTTCGGCCTATGGCGTCGGGCTTATCGCAGCGGTGTCGATCCGCTCGATCGTGGCGAGCTTCCACGCGCGGGGCGACACGCGCACGCCGATGTATGTTTCGCTGGGCGCGGTGGCCTTCAACGTCGCCCTCAAGCTTCTGCTGATGGGAGAGTGGGGCGTGATGGGGCTGGCGCTCGCGACGGCGCTGGGGGCAACCGTCAATCTTGCGCTTCTGGTCTACATTGCCGACGGGCGCGGCTGGTTTGCGCCGGATGCGACGCTGGGCAAGATGCTGCTCGCCACCGGTATCGCCGCTTTGGGGCTGGCGCTGTTGCTGGTGCTGACGCGGGATATCTTCGGCCTCTGGCTAGCGCCCTTCGTCTTTGGCCGGGAACTGGCGCTTCTGGCCCATGGCTTTAGCGGCGCATTGGTATACGGCGGCATCGTCGCCATATCGTTCAGGATCTTGCGGCTGAGAATCAGACGCTGAAACGGGAGAAAACGATGCGCAAGACGACCCTCGCCCTTCTGGCAGTTTGCATGCTCGCAGCCGCGCCTGCCGCCGCGCAGCACCACAACCACGGCGCAGCACCGGCCGCTGCCACCGACAACTCTGCCGTGAAGGGCTACAGGCAGGCAAACGACAGGATGCACAAGGACATGGACATCCGTTTCAGTGGCGACGCCGATGTTGATTTCGCGAAAGGCATGATCCCGCACCACCAGGGCGCGGTCGACATGGCCCGCGTCGTCCTCGCCCATGGCAAGGACCCTGACCTCAGGAAGCTTGCCGAAGAGGTCATCGCCTCGCAGGAGAAGGAAATCGCCTTCATGCGCGCGTGGCTGCAGAAGATGGGCAAATGAGTGAAGAAGAGCAGGTGAGTGAAGCGGGGTCACTGACCCCGGAATCACGCGAAGTCGCCATTGTTGGCGCTGGTCCTGCAGGACTGATGGCTGCAGAGCGACTGTCGGCGCAGGGTCATCGCGTTACCGTTTATGACCGCATGCCATCTCCCGCCCGCAAATTCCTGCTCGCCGGACGCGGCGGCCTGAACCTCACCCATAGCGAGGCACTCGACGCGTTTCTCGGCCGCTATGGCGAGACTGCGGCACAGCTCTCACCCCTGATCGCAGCCTTCCCACCGGAGGCAGTCCGCGCCTGGTGCGAAAGCCTGGGACAGGAGACGTTCGTTGGCTCCAGCGGGCGCATCTTCCCCAGGGCGATGAAGGCCTCGCCGTTGCTGCGCGCGTGGCTGCAGCGGCTGGACGCCCAGGGCGTGATCTTTCGCGCTGGCTGGCGCTGGCAGGGGTTCGACGCAGGCGGCAGCTCGCGTTTCGCGACACCCGAAGGTGAGGCGATCGTGCGGCCGCACGCAACACTGCTGGCCATGGGCGGCGCGAGCTGGCCGAAGCTCGGCTCCGACGGCGGCTGGGTGACGCCGCTGACGGACAGCGGTATCGCTGTTCAGCCGCTGACACCGGCCAATGTGGGCTTCACAGTGGCGTGGAGCGACTTCTTCAGGGAGCGCTTCGCCGGCGAGCCGCTGAAGCGCATCGAGATCAGCATCGACGGCCGTTTTGTCTTCGGCGAGGCGTTGGTCACGGCAGAAGGCATCGAGGGTGGCGCGCTTTATGCACTTGGACCCTTCATCCGCGAAGCCCTTGCGAAGGACCGCACGGCAAATCTCAAGCTGGACCTCCGGCCGGATGTGACAGCGCTGGCGCTCTCGGCGCGGCTTCTGTCGCCGCGCGGCAAGGAGAGTTTCAGCAACATCCTGCGCAAGCGCTGCGGCCTTTCGCCCGTGGCAGCCGCGCTGCTGCGCGAGGCGCACCCCGCACCCTCCACACTGTCAGCACCTGAACTCGCAGAGCTGATCAAGGGACTGCCTCTGTCGATTACCGGCGTCAGACCCATCGACCGGGCAATCTCCAGCGCCGGCGGCATCCGCTGGTCGGAACTGGACGAAGGCCTGATGCTGCGGGCGATGCCCGGCATCTTTGCGGCCGGCGAAATGATCGACTGGGAGGCCCCTACCGGCGGCTATCTGCTGCAGGCCTGTTTCTCCACTGGCTCAGCGGCAGCGGCGGGCATCGACCGCTATCTCAGCGCGCCGCGACGCGGCTGATCCAGTCCTTTACCGCCATCAGCCATTCGGGGTTGGTGTGGTGGTCGCCGCCGTGCAGGCAGAGCGCCAGCGGCTGACCGGAGCCGCAGGCATCCTCGAAACCGCACAGAAGCGGGCCGCGTGGCTCGGGCCTCGGCACGTCTGCCGGGCAGGCATGGCGGCGCTTCATCGTGGCGAAAGCCTCGCGCACATCGCCCTGCCGCCAGCGATCGCGCAGGTTGCGGCCGGTCATCGGCATCACCGGGTCCGCCTCGCCGTGGATATGCAGCAGCGGACGCTCCGGTGCAGGACAATCGGTCGGCATCGGCCGCCACCAGACGCCGGCGATGGGCAGAAACGTGGCGAAACGCCCGTCACCCTTGCAGGCAATCTCCCAGACCACCGACGCACCCTGGCTGAAACCGGAGGCAATGATCCGCTTGCGGTCCAGCGGGAAGCGCTTCGCCAGATCATCCAGCAGCGCGGCCGTGTAGGCCAGTTCATCGCGGCGCCCTTCCGAAGGACTACCCGGCGGTGACCAGCTGTCACCCATGCCTTGCGGCGCGATGAACAGCAGCCCCAGCGCATGGGCGGCTTCGACCAATTCACGATAGGCAATCATCTCCGCCGAACTGGCGCGATGTCCGTGGAAAAACACGAAGGCACCGACCGGTGACCAACCATCCCAAGCTGGCGGCGGAGCGAAACGATATTCCCCTGCCTCGCCCATGGAGCAGAGCGCGCCGGCTGCACAGCCTTCGGCGCGCGCAACGGCTGAGCATGAGAGCAAGGCAAAAAGAGCGATCACAAGGCGCATGAACCAGAAAGAGTCCCAACTGACTGGCTCCGTCAACTCAAATCACCGGAGCAGGATCACGCCATCGACACCGTCATCACATTGTCACACTCCGGGTCTTCGCGAAGTCCCATGAACATCCTCATCCTTTGCACCGGAAACTCCGCCCGTTCGATCCTCGCGGAAGCGCTGCTGAACCGAGAGGGCGAGGGCCGCATCCGTGCCTGGTCGGCCGGGTCGAAGCCGAAAGGCGTTCCCAATCCTGTTGGCCTCGCGCTGCTGGGCTCGCTTGGCTATGCGACGGAGGGCTTCCGCTCGAAGTCCTGGGACGAGTTCGCCGCACCGGACGCACCGAA
>JBOFUS010000506.1:0-2157 GCA_051652685.1 Beijerinckiaceae bacterium | reverse complement strand
GGGCTAAAGTCGTCGCGATCACGCTGGGCAAGGCGGGCGCACTGGTGGCGACGCCGGACGCACGTGTGAGCGTTCAATCGATCACGGTCAACGCCGTTGACGCAACCGGCGCGGGCGACTGCTTCGACGGGGCGTTTCTGGCGGAATGGCTGAGGACCGGCGATCCCTTCCGCGCCTGTGGCTTTGCCGTCGTTGCTGCCGCGCTTTCCACAACCGGGTACGGTGCCGTGGAGCCTTTGCCCAGGCGCATGCAGGTGGAGGCGGCGATGGCGGCCCGGAAATAGACAGTGTTGCTGCCCCTCACCTATCCTCTCCCGTGAACGGGGAGAAGAACGCTGGACCGCTAAACTCGTGCTTTGAAACCGCACAACGGACTCAGAATCTGCGTTCCTCTCCCCGCCTGCGGGGAGAGGACAGGTGAGGGGCAGCTACGGGGCACCAACCTCACACCCGCCCCTCCAGCACAGCCAGAATCGTCTCCGTCACACTCTCCAGTTCCTCGCGGATTTCCTGGTTCGTGAACCGCAGCGTGCGGTAGCCTTCCGCCAGCAAAGCCGCATCCCGTCTTACATCTGCCGGATTGTCGGCATGCTGGCCACCATCCGCCTCAACGACCAGGCGCATCTCGCGGCAGCAGAAATCCGCGATGTACCTGCCGATCGGTTCCTGCCGGACGAACTTGAAGCCGCCGCAGCGGCGATTCTGGAGGCGAAACCAGAGGAGCTTTTCCTCAAACGTCGCTTGTCGCCGCAGGCGTCGGGCGCGCTCGGTGACGGCTTCGTCAGGGCCGCGCATGTTGTTTTGTTCTTCTAATGTTGCCGCCCCTCACCTGCCCTCTCCCCGTGAACGGGGAGAGGAACGCTGATCTTCATCGCATTGTGCAAGTCAGAAGGAACACCGATCCGATAACCTATGCAGAATCTGCGTTCCTCTCCTCGCCTGCGGGGAGAGGACAGGTGAGGGGCAGACCCGAGGCACCAACGTCACCCGTTCAGATGACAGGCCGCAACCCGGCCCGGTGCGATCTCCCGCAACGCCGGGCGCTCTATCTTGCAACGGGCAACCGCATGCGGACAACGGGGATGAAAGTGACAGCCGGTTGGCGGATCGATGGGCGACGGGATCTCGCCCTTGATCGGCGTGAAGCGTTTGCCGCGCCCTTCCAGCGTCGGGACATTGGCGAGCAGCGCCTGTGTGTAGGGGTGGTTCGGCGCGGCAAAAAGCTCCTCCACCCGGCCGGATTCGACGACGCGGCCAAGGTACATGATCACCACGCGGTCGGCGATGTGGCGGACGACGCCGAGATCATGGCTGATGAAGAGATACGTGAGGTTGAGGTCGCGCCTGAGCTGCATGAACAGGTTCAGCACCTGCGCCTGGATCGACACGTCGAGCGCCGCAACACTCTCGTCGCAGACGAGGAACTCCGGCTTTACCGCCAGCGCCCGGGCGATGCCGATGCGCGCCCGCTGGCCGCCGGAAAACTGGTGCGGATACCGCCGCTTGTAGGTGGGATCGAGGCCCACGCGGGCCAGCACCTCGTCAACGTAGGTGTTCTGATCAGCCTTGCCGATGAGACCGTGGAAGACCGGAGCTTCGCCGACGATGTCGTCCACCCGCATGCGCGGGTTCAGCGAGGACATCGGATCCTGGAAGATCATCTGGACGGCGAGCGTCGCGGCCTTCTTCTCCGTTCCCGAAAGGGCCGAGACCTCCTTGCCCTTCCAGGTCATTGATCCGGCTGAGGGCGCATGGATTCCTGCAACGACCCGGCCAAGCGTGGACTTGCCGCAGCCGGATTCGCCAACAAGGCCCACGACCTCACCGGCCCTGATATCGAGGCTGACGCCATCGACCGCATGAACCGTGATTTCGCGGTTCTTCGCGCCGAAAACATTCGCAACCTTGGCGGCAGCGTCCAGCGGTTTCGTGAAACGCTTGGAGACGTCGGAAAGGGAGACGATGGATTGCATCATCACGCCGCCTTCTCAAGCTTGCGAAGTGGATTGCAGCAGCGAGCCATGCGCCCGCCCGCATATTCCGTCGCCGCAGGCTGCTGACAACAGGCTTCGGTCTCATGGCCGCAGCGCGGCCGGAAGGCGCAGCCCTCCGGCAGGCGCGCCAGCGACGGTGCAGAGCCCGGAATCTGCTTCAGCG
>JBOFUS010000505.1:0-5766 GCA_051652685.1 Beijerinckiaceae bacterium | reverse complement strand
ATTGCGGAAGTGGCCGCGATGCTTGGCATCGACGGGCTGCTGATGCGCTATCCCAACGAGATCTCGGGCGGACAGCAACAACGTGTCGCCATCGCCCGCATGATCGGGCCTCAGCCATCGATCCTGCTGTTTGATGAACCGCTGTCCAATCTCGACGCGAAGCTGCGTGTCGACATGCGCGCGGAGTTGATGCGCCTGCACCGGGCGACGGGTGCGACCACCGTCTATGTCACCCATGACCAGGTGGAAGCCATGACCATGGCGACGCATGTGGCGGTCATGGATCACGGCCGTATCGAGCAATTCGGCCCGCCGGCGGAGTTGCTGGCACGGCCGGCAACCGCCTTCGTTGCAACCTTCCTTGGCACGCCGCCCGGAAATCTCCTGACGGCGGAGCGCACCGCGAACGGTTATATGTTCGATGGAACCGTCCTGGCAGGACTGGAGATCGGCGACGGAGCTGAAAAGCTCCAGCTGCTCTACCGCGCCGAGGATATCGTGCTCGGAGCGCTTTGGCAGCGGCTGTTCATCACCGCGACGGTGGAGGAGGCAGCGCCACTTGCGGGGCAGGTGATGATCACGGCCAGAGCAGGCAAGGCGCGCCTGACGGCCGTTGTTGCTGCCGACACAGTTCCCGCCCATGGCGAACGCATCAGCCTGTCGCTGCCCGCAAAACCTGCGGCAGTTTTCGCGATGGATGGAAGGAAGCTCGGCTGATGCGCCTTGTGATTGCACGGCATGGCGAAACCGAATGGAACAGCGCGCATCGCCTGCAGGGTCAGGCGGATGCGCCGCTTTCGGAGCTTGGACGCGCCCAGGCTGCTGCCCTTGCGCGGGTTTTCCGCAATGGGCTTGCACCCGACCGCGTGGTCGCGTCCGATCTGCCGCGTGCCGCAGCGTCAGCGGTCCTGATGGGCTTTGCAGGCGCGACGCCGGATGCCCGCTTCCGCGAGATCGACGTGGGGGAATGGTCGGGCCGCATTATTGCCGACATTCAGGCGGAGGACATGGCCGCCTGGCGCGGCTGGCGAGCCGGCAGCCACACGCCGCCGGGCGGCGAGAGCTGGGACGCCTTCAAGGTCCGCGTGCTGGCGGGCATCACCGATCTGGCGCGGGGCGGAGAGCGCACCACGCTGGTTGTCGCCCATGGCGGCGTCATCCGCGCGGCTTGCGAGGCGCTGGTCGACCTGGCGGCCGCCAATGTCGTGCCGGTCGGCCCCGCTAGCCTGACGATCTTCGATATCAACCTGCATGCCTCCGGAATCACAGCGCGGCTGGAGGGCTACAATATGGCCGCGGCCAGCCTGCATCTCGGCGCGCCGGACTGAAACGTCAGCCGGGTTTGCGTCTCAGGATCTTGCACGCTGTGCGGCCAGCTCCGCGCCCTGCTTCAGGCTGCGCAGCTTTTCCCAGGCGATGTCGGGATCGACCACACCGAAACCCGCAAAGGTCGAGAAACCGCAATCAGTACCCGCCATAACCCGTTCGACGCCGACGGCGTCGATGTAATTCTTCAGCCGCTGCGCCACCAGCTCCGGATGCTCGACGAAGTTGGTGGTTGAATCCAGACATCCGGGGATCAGCACCAGATCATCCGGCACCTTCGCCCCGTGCCACACCGTCCATTCGTGCGCATGTCGTGGGTTCGCGCCCTCGAACAGCAGGCCGCCGATGTTGGCTTTCAGCACCTCGGGCAGGATGGTGGCGAGCGCCACGTCGCGTGTGTGCGGGCCTTCGTAGTTGCCCCAGCACACATGCATCCGCACCTTTTCCCGCGGCAGACCGGCGAGGCCGTGGTTCAGGGCTTCGACATGGACGGCGAGGCGCTGCAGGAACTCCGCTTCCGTGAGATCCTTGTAGAGCATGTGGCGGCCAAGCCCCATGTCCGGCGCATCGATCTGCAGGATCAGACCGCTGTCGACGATGGTCCGGTACTCGGCGCGCATCGCGTCGGCGATGTCGAAGAGATAGCTGTCCATGTCCTTGTGGAAATCCGACGGCTGGAACAGCGCGATCACGCCGGGCGAGGCGGAGTTCATGAAACCTTCCGTATAGCCCGACGCGGCCATGCCCGCCTTCATGGCGGCGATGTCCTTGTGCAGCGGCGACAGATCCTTGACCTTGATCGGGCCGACGCATTTCGGCCGGCGGTAGCTCGGCGTGCCGCCCGCCTTTGCGAGCTTTTCGAGAAACCCCGGATAGTCCTGGAGATCACCCGGCGCACGGCGCGGGCTGTCGCCTTCGAAGCCGGTGAGCCGGTCCTTGATGTAGGTGGCATAGCTGATCTTCGACGTTTCGCCGTCGGAGGGCAGATCGACGCCGGCTGCGCACTGTTTGGCAACAATCGCGGCTGTTGCCTCCACCATGATGGCGTCATGGGCGGCCATGTCGATGGGCAGCCCCTTCTCGCGGCCAAACAGCAGGTCGGCAACCATCTGGCTGCGGGGCAGGGAGCCCACGTGGGTCGTCCTGATCGTCATGCGCGTCGCCTCAAGTATTTGTTATTGCTCGCACCTCAGGATGAGGTTCGTTAATGCTCGTGTGCGGAAGCCCGCCACGTCGGCCCCGCCGGATCATCCGTGTTCATCACACGAAACAGGCTCGCCGCGCCCGTCATCGACGGTGCCAGCGCATGCGGCAAAGCCGGCGGCACGGCGCAGGTGTCGCCGGGAGCCAGGCTCGTCTCACCACCTTCCCATGAAAGCCGCCAGTGTCCGCGCATCGCCATCAGGATCTCGTGGCGCGGCGTGGCGTAAGGCGCATCAGGGATCGACCCGCGCGTCAGCAGTTCCACCTCGAAGCCCGGCCTGTCGCGCAGCAGCGCGTGCTCGCCGATGACCTTGGCCGGCGATTTCGCGGCCAGCGCCAGCATGTCGAGGTAGCGGCCGACATGGCCCGGCACCATCGCCGAGACGGGCAGTTCGGGAAAGGCCTTCAGTTCATGGTCTGTCAGCAACGGCATCGGCGACACGCCGGCCGGCAAGTTCTGGCCCTTTTTCGAGTCATAAAGTTTGCCGTTCTGCCCCAGCATGAGGCCGTGGGCCTTGGCATCCTCGATCACCTGCGGTGCCCAGATGACACCGCCGCCGGCATCATCGCCGCCCAGGATCGCCATGATCATTCCGTAGTCAGTGCCGATGTTCTCGAAGCCCCGGAAGATGCCGGTCGGCAGGTTAATGATGTCGCCTTCCTCCAGCGTCACCTCGCCGGCTTTTCCCCAGCGCCCCCAGAAGAAGCGCCAGCGTCCCTTGAGCACGAAGAACACCTCCGCCGTCCGGTGACTGTGCAGCGAGTTGCGGCATCGCGGCGGCTGGCCGGCGGCACCGATATTGAAGCCCGGCGTCTCGCGGATGTGGATGTGCTGGTCGGCGCTTTCCGAGACACCTGCGCCGATGATGGTGAAGTTCTCCTTCTGGTCGGAGCCCGGCGTATGGGCATCGATGAATGCGGTCTTGCAGGGCTTGAGATCGCCGTAGCGGACGATGCGGGCTTCCATCTGTTGAGGGGTCATCTGCGTCATCCCGTCTTGAGAATGATCTGCTTCCAGATCGCGGTTTCATCGAAAAGTACGAACTCGCGTCGCATGCCCCAGGGGCCGAACTCGGCGTGGCTGATGCCCATGACATGCACTTCCGCCCCCGTCGGCGTACCAAATGCACCCCAGCCATCGTGACGGCCGGTGAGTGACCAGCGGATCGCTGCGCGGGGTGGCATATCCGGGTCGGCACGGCCGATACGGTGGTGAATCTCGAACTTCGCAGAGGGGAAGGCAGAGCGCAGTCCCAGCCAGAACTGGTCGGCATCGCCATGGCCATGGCCCGTGACACCGCCGGGCAGTTCAAGCTGCGCCGCGCGGTCATAATGCTGCGGAATGACGGCGAGATCGCCTTCCATGAGGCGGGACAGAATGGCCTCGTAGCGCAGGCCAGTGGGGTCATCATTGCCACGGCCATGATAGCCGCCATCCTCGTCGATGGCGGGCGTGAACGGCCGCACGCAGCGCTCCGGCCCGCCCTCGCGTGCGATCAGATCCGCCGCGTACGCCTTCGGGTCCCAGCCCATCTGGCGCACGATCGCGCCCTGATCGCGGATGAGCCACTCGTCGAAGATGACATCGGCCCTTGCCGCACAATCGGCGATGATGCGGTACTTGAGCTTCTTGCCGGTGGCCGCGCCATACATGCCATCGCGGCTGTGGGTGGCGGTTGAGATGATGCGATGGGACGAGAGGAATCCAACTTTCTCGTCGCCGCTCCAGATCACGTCTTCGCCGAGCAGCGCCCGGTCGGGGAATTCGGCGAGCGTTGCCATGGTGGCGCGGATGACGGCCTGGTTGCCGCGCACCAGCGAGGCGGGCGAGCGGACAGGAATATCCCTGGCGTAGTATTGGTGCAGCGTGCCGATCTGGCGGTTTTCCCAGATCTCTTTGGTAATCCCCAAGATGTAGTCGGGAAAATCCTTCCAGCGCTGGCTGAAGCCGGGAACGGTCATGGTCTCATTCACTCCGCGGTCCAGCCGCCATCGACGAGAATATGCGTGCCAGTGATCAGGCTGGCGGCGTCCGAGGCCAGAAACACGACCGCGCCCGCCACATCCTCCGGCTGGCCGAGCCGGCCGAGCTTGATCTTCGCCAGAACACCGGCCTTGAAGGCCTCGTCCGCCAGGAAACCCGCCGTCATCGGTGTTTCGATGAAGGTGGGGCAGACAGTGTTGATACGGATGCCGTGGGGACCGAGATCGATGGCTGCCGCCTTGGTCATGCCCTCCATCGCGAACTTGCTGGCGCAATAGACGCTGCGTTTTGCCCCGCCCACGTGGCCCATCTGCGAGGACATGGTGATGATCGAGCCACGGATGCCCTCCGCGATCATGCGGGCGGCGGATCCTTGCGCGGCGAAGAAGGCGGCGCGCAGATTGAGGTTCATGATTGCGTCGAAGGCGTCTTCCGACACTTCTGCAAAGGGTTGTGGCCGGTTCATGCCGGCGTTGTTGACAAAAATGTGGTCTGCTGGACGGGAGGCGAGTGTAGCGCGGAACCCGGTCGTATCCGTGACATCACCGGCGATCCACCCGGCCTTGCCGCCCGCGCCATTGATCGCCGCAGCCACCGCCTCAATCTCGCCCGCCGTGCGCGCCATCAGCGTGACATGTGCCCCGGCAGCGGCCAGAGCCCGTGCCACGGCCTCGCCGATGCCGCGTCCCGCGCCGGTGACGAGGGCGCGTTTGCCCGCAAGCGAGAAGGGATGGGTCATTGCACGAAAGCTCCGCGCGGCGGGGCAAGTTGCAAATACATCATGGCATCCGTGTCAATTCGCACAAGCATCCCATTCGGCCTCACCCTGAGCCTGTCGAAGGGTCGAGCCCGACGCGCCGAGCTTGCAAAACTCTCAGACCCATCGACAGGCTCAGGGTGAGGATTTTTGACCAAGGTCTCTGCGAGGTCCCAAAGGGCTTCCCTATCGCCAGCGAAATTGACAGGCTTTGAATACGTATGCAAGACCTGAAGCCGCCTTCATTTCAGGGATGTTTTCGATGAGTCCCCAGTCGATTCATATCACCAACAAGCGCTTTGTCCGCGAGGCGTTGGCCGCGCTGGCCGAGGCGACGCCCGGTACTTTGGAGACGCGTCTCGCCGCAGCATACCATCCCGGTGCCGAATGGCGCGGCTCGCACCCGATGAACGAAATGCACGGCGTCGAGGCCATCACCGCGAAGGTCTGGGGGCCGCTGATCGCCAGCTTTCCTGATCTGGAGCGCCGGGACACG
>JBOFUS010000504.1:0-1041 GCA_051652685.1 Beijerinckiaceae bacterium | reverse complement strand
CGGGGTTGTAGCTCAGTTGGGAGAGCGCGTCGTTCGCAATGACGAGGTCAGCGGTTCGATCCCGCTCAGCTCCACCAGTTCTTCGTTTCATGTCGCGCGATATTTTTCCTTCTCCCGAGGGAGAAGGAAAGCGCACCTACGACCGCGGGTTTACGCGCCCATCCAGCGGCCCCGGCACAAACGCCGGCAAGAACTTGCACACACCCTCATACTTAGCCTTCGCCGCCTCGCAGTTCTGCACCACGGCATCCTTCGTCGGCTTCTGTCCTGACTCGATCCAGCCCTGAAGCGCCTTGAGCACCGCCGGATAGTGCGGCGGGCTGGTTTTGGAGTGCTGGTTGTCATCGACGAAGGTCTGGAACAGGCGGTTTCCGTTGCCGGCGGCCTCGACGGTCATGCGATAGCTGTGTTGCTGCTCGACATAAACAGTCGTGTCGCGCACCTGATGCATGGTGATCACCGGAATATCGATCTTGCCCGTCGGGTCGCTGTCGGCGGCCAGCGCCTTGACCGCTTCAGGGTCCACCGTGATGCGCGGTACCTTCCGGTTGAAAGCTTCGTCATCGGATGTGCCACGATAGCGCACATTGGCGTTGCCGAAGGCGGAGCGTCCGGCGGTCAGGAACTCTGCGATATCCTGAAACACGAAGGTCGCCCACTGCAGATGGGCGAGCAGCGCGCCGGCAGGAATGCGGCTTGCGGCGGCGATATCCGCCAGCGCGCGCTTCTGCGCCTCGCTGCGCTCTTCCGGCTTCTTGTCAGCACCGGTGCAAGCGTTGAACCAGCCCGCGACCTGCTGGCGTGTGACTTTCGATCCGGCAGGCAGGCCGATGCCGAGCGAATAGCCCGCCTCTGCTGGCGCGGGGTGAATATCGCAAGCGGCCTGAAACGCCGCGCGCACGTCGATGCGCTTGTCATAGCCGCGTGTGCCGCCGGCCAGCACGCCGGATGTCAGCATCGCGCCGTCATACGGCCGCTTTCCGGCGGCATCCGGCGCATTGAACTTCTCGATCAGGATGGCCGCGACATTGCCGCCCCAGG
>JBOFUS010000503.1:0-2831 GCA_051652685.1 Beijerinckiaceae bacterium | reverse complement strand
GGCCGTTCAGTCACCAGCATCCGGCCATCGGGCAGGAAGGCGAGACCCCATGGCTGGTCCAGCCCGCGTGCTACCGTCTCCACCGTCACCTTCGCCTTCTGGGTGTCCAGAGTGCGGGCAACCTGCTGGGCCTTTCCGGAGGACACGAGTGCAAAAAGGGCGAAGAAGGCAAGAGTTGTCGCACGCATGGGAGCCTCATCATCGGTCATCGCTATCGTCGACAGATGGAGCGGCGCCGCCCTCCCGCCAAGGTCAGCAGCGCAGCTTCACAGACCGCAAACCCGCGCCATCAGGAAACGCCGCTGGGCATTGACGCGGTAGTAGTACCGGGGCCCGTAGTTCTCGCGCATGCAGTGGCGGAAAGCGCGCAACTGCGGGCTCGGCCGCACACGTTTGATGGGCGAGGCATAGGGATAGGGCAGGCTGCGGTTTGCCTGCGTGACCAGCGCTGCCGGTGTTTCGACGGCGACAGGTGCTGGCATCGCCCCAGCGGTCGTGTTGAGTGCCGCGATGACAGTGGCGGCAAGCAGTCGCATGCGCATGCGTGTTCTCCCTGAATTTCTTGTGATCAGGATTTCACGCCTCTGGTGAGTGAATGACTGACAGGAGGTTAAACTCCCGTCATCTTCGCGGGTCTCCCGGGCTCACTCAGGCGTGATGCCGGCCTGCCGGATGATTTCGGCCCAGGTCAGGATTTCCTGCGCCTGATAGGTCCGAAGCTCCGCTGCGTTGCGGATCGATATGGTGAAGCCGAGTTTGGCGATGCCCTCGATCACGGCGGGCTTGGCGAGAGAGGCCAGAATCTCCTTCGAAAGCCGTTCCAGAACCGATGCGGGCGTGGCGGCCGGCGCGAAGAAACCCGTCCAGCTGTCTGCATTGGCATTGGCGACGCCCTGTTCGGCCAGCGTCGGCACATCAGGCAGTTGCGGGTTGCGCTTCGCCGAGGCGATGCCGATGGCGCGCATGGTGCCGCCCTTGATCTGGCCGAGTACGGAAGGTAGCGTCGAGTTTGCGATGTCGATGCGGTTTCCCGCGATCTCCTGCACCAGCGGCGCGGCACCCCGGAAGGGCACATGCTGCATCTTTATGCCGGTGCGCGCCATGAACAGCTCGGTCGACAGATGCGAGCCGGAGCCGACGCCGGTCGAACCGTAGTTCAGCTCGCCGGGCTTTGATTTTGCCAGCGCAATCAGCTCGGGAATGGTCTTTACCGGCAGGTCGTTGCGCACGACGAACACATGCTCGAAGGTGCCGGGGCTGGCGAGCGGGGCAAAGTCCTTCACCGCGTCGTAGCCGGGCTCCTTCAGCAGGAACATGTTGTTGCCATGCGTCTGGTTGTTGCCGAACGTGATCAGATGCCCGTCGGCATCTCCCCGCGCCACCTGCCGCGTGCCAATGGAGCCCGAACCGCCACCAATATTCTCAATGACAACGCTCTGGCCAAGCGAAGCGGCAATGTCGGCACCGACAAGGCGGGCAATGGCGTCTGTCGGCCCACCTGCGGGATAGGCGACGATCAGGCGGATGGGCTTTGATGGAAATGCTTGCGCGTGGGCGAGGCTGGCGAGCGGCAGTGTGGCTGCGCCGAAGATCACGGCGCGGCGGTCGATGAACGTCATGGAACTTTCCTCCGGACGGCCCAATTTCAGGACCTGCTCTGGAAGACTGGATAGCAGGGCACCTTGGGCAGGGGAAGATCGGCAGGCTTCCCATTTCGCCGTCGGAGTATGTCTCAACCGCAACCGTGCCTGACGGCACAGCTATCATTTCTGAGACGGGGAGCGGAGAGCGGAGGGCCAATGTGGCCCTCCGCTCTTGCCAGAACGGGCTCTCAGAGCTCGCGCGGAGCCTTTTCCTTGATGTTCGTCCAGTTGTCGCGGGCCTTCTGGGCATTCGCGGCCGGATCCTTCAGAAAAGCCTCGCGCGCTGCCGGATAGGAGTAGACGGCGAGCTTGCCGTCGGCCACGCGGAAGAGGTTCGGGTCACCGTCCAGCTTCTTGCCGTTGGCCGCGCCCTGCTGGCAGAAGCCGCCATGCAGGGGCGCGTACTTCGCCGGGTCGGCCTTGAAAGCCTTCAGGTTCTCATCGGAAGCGAAGCGGTAAATCGCACCCTCATGCTCGCTCGAGAACTTCTCCGAGCCGAGAACAGGCTTGCCGGCCGTGAAGTAGGCGACGGGGTCATGGCTTTGCAGCGCGATCTTCGCGCTGGAGACGTTCACCTGTGCCTTGGATGTGATGTCGTAGGCTGCGGCAGGAAACGAGGATGCGGCTGTCGTCGCGAAGAGTGCGGCTGCGAAAATACGGATGTTCATGGTAACTCCCTTTCGTCGCCTCTTTTGTGGCGATGAACAGAGCATAGCGAACAGCTTGATCAATCGAATATCACGAACTGATGATGTTAATCACGAGAAGATGAGCGATACAGATGTATTTCGTGAATACATGCAGTATATTGAAACGATAGCTTCCGGGTATTGAACATCGGGATGCGGCCGGCGATCCGCCCAAGGAGCCGCCGACGGGTTGAATTCCATGTCGCTTCGCCTTGTTGCGCGCCGAAGCGATGGCGTGATGCTCACCTGCAATCGTCCCGGAATTCTTCTGCGCCGGAGCTGTTCGTCCATTACCAGCACAGCTCCGGCGTGGCAGGTGCCGCATTGGCGATCACATGGAGAATTCATTCCTGTTGCACACCTTCCGGCCTTCGCTCGACTGGCGGAAATCTGCCTCAGAGCGTTTTCTTGACGATCTGGCCCGCCTTCATGATGACTTTGAAGTTTTTTGCCGGGTCGCCCATCAGCTCCAGATTGGCGATGGGGTCACCGTCCACCA
>JBOFUS010000502.1:0-7716 GCA_051652685.1 Beijerinckiaceae bacterium | reverse complement strand
GTCTGCTCGAAAATTTCCGGTCCGGTTGTCTCGTAGTGGCCGCGCCGGTTCGCAATGTTGTCGAACTGGTTGGCCCAGATCGCGCCGTTCGGCTCTGATCTTGACAGCCTCTCGGCCATCCGGCCCGAGACCTTCACGTAGTTGTTGGGGTTGGCATAGGGAACCGCCGGAACCTCGATCAGCTCTGCGCCGCAGAGCCGCAGCATATCCTTTTTTTCCTGGCTTTGCGTGTCAGGAATGACGATCACGGTGCGATATCCCAGCACATTGCCGACGAGCGCCAGCCCGATTCCCGTGTTTCCAGCAGTGCCTTCGACAATGACGCCTCCCGGCCGGAGAGCCCCGCTGCGCTCGGCATCCCGGATGATGGCAAGCGCCGCACGGTCCTTGACCGATTGGCCGGGGTTCATGAACTCAGCCTTGCCGAGGATTTCGCAGCCCGTGATCTCCGAGGCCCTGCGCAGGCGCAGGAGCGGCGTGCCACCGATTGAACAAGTAACATCTGTGCTGATTTTCAAGGTGCTTCTCCGCGCGGGAATTATGGAGGAGCCTTCAGGCGGGGTCAAATGGATTGAATGACTCCGGTAAAGGGCGGCTGCAGGCTCTGTCGAGGTCAACAAATGGTTTCGCAGCCAGCGAAAAATTTCCTCTCTCTATAACGAAAAGAATACGGCAGCCAGTTACCGTGTGTCTGGTGGAGTTGTTGCGTAAACTCACGCATTGGAAGGCGGGCTGAAATGTTGCTCGAACACGGAAAGTCACTCATCCGCGATCAGCGCGGGGGCATTGCTCTCTTGTTCGCTTTGGGACTGGTCCCATTGCTTACCGGCGTTGGCGTCGCCATCGACTTCAGCATCGCCTCGAACGCGCGGGCGACACTGTCTTCAGCGGCGGACTCGGCGGTGCTCGCAGGTGCGAAAACGCGTGGGACACCGGCCCAACGCGAAAAGGCCGCGCGCGACGTTCTGGATACCAACCTTGCCAAGAGCAGCATTGCCGGCACGGTGAAGCCGAAGTTCGTCAACCTGATGTCAGGTGGCAACAACACGGGGTATCGTGTTGAGCTGGAAGCCGAAGTCAAGAGCATGTTCGGAGGTCTGACGAAATCGCGGACCCAGAAGCTTGCCACTTCCGCAGAAGCCTCCTCGGCCAACGACGATCCCGTCGAGATTGCTTTTGTGCTCGATACCACTGACTCGATGGCCGGCGACCGGATCGTCACGCTGAAGCGCTCAACGACGGACATCATCGAGGAGATTACAAAACGGACGCAGAGGCCTGACATGGTCAAGGTCGGCGTTGTGCCGTTCAGCCAATATGTGAACGTGGGTGTTGGCCGCCGTGCCGAAACATGGCTCGATGTCGCCGCCGACTACAAGACAGATACCTATGATCACTGCTGGAATCATCGCGACAAAACCGGCGAGAACAACTGCAGGATGGTCCACACTCCGGCCAAGCCGGCCGTTCCGCCACATGCGTGCATGCGCGACGGCCGCGAGCGTCAATGTGGCGGGAGCGCCGCGCAGCCCGCCCGAAACGATCGGGTCTGCGACTCAATCTACGGCCAACCGCGTCAGATTTGCGAAAAGCGGGGAGGCAACTGGGTCCGCTGGAACGGCTGCGTCGGTTCGCGGAATTATCCCCTGAATACGGTGGATGGACAATATGACACGAAGATCCCTGGCATTCTGGGCATTTCCTGCGGCACGCCGCTGCTCGACTTGACCACAAACCTGACCACGGTGAAGACAACCATCAACAATCTCAACACCAATGGCGAAACCTACCTGCCGTCAGGTCTGATCTGGGGCTGGCGTATGCTGTCGGCTGCCGCACCATTGTCAGCAGGAGCGGCACCTTCAGCAAACCCTAACAAGTTCATGATCCTCGTCACCGACGGCCGGAATACCAAGTCGCCGAACTATCCCCGTCATGACGGCAAGGATGGGGTGGAGGCAGACCGCCTGACCCGCGAAACCTGCCGCAACATCGCGAAGGACACGGCGAGCGCCGTCAAGATCTTCACCATCGCCTTCGAGATGGACGGACTTGATGCAAAAGCCATCCTTCAGGAATGCGCGTCGATCACAGGTGGCCAGTTCCATGATGCGACAGATGCGGCCAAGCTTACGAAGGCGTTTGCAGAGATCTTCGACAATATCTTCACACTCAAGCTGACGCATTGATTGGCAAGACCCGGGTCCGTGTTAGCTTAGCCTGATCCGGACCCGGCGGTTGATTTTACCTTTCTTCTCGATCTGCGTGACCTCAACGGGGCCAATCTCGGCGGTGTTGCTGACATGGGTGCCGCCGCAAGGCTGAATATCCAGCCCGGCGATCTCGACCAACCTTATGCGCCCGGAGCCGCGCGGCGGCTGCACCGACATCGTCTTCACGAGGCCGGGGTTCGCATCGAGTTCCGCGTCCGTAATCCAGCGGTCCGTGACGCGTGCTGGCGTGGCCAGCAAGGCCGAAAGGCGCTTCTGGACTTCTTCTTTCTCAACCATCTCCGGCAGATCGAAATCGAGCCGGCCCTCGCCATCCCCGACGGCACCTCCCGTGACCGGAAATGGCAATGCAACCGAGAGCAGATGCAGGCAGGTGTGCGCCCGCATGCGCGCGAAGCGGACGGGCCATGCAATCTCGGCTGTGACGGTGTCGCCTCGGCGAGGCAGCAAAGCTGTATCCTGGCCCGCCGCAGGCACATGGGCGATGACCGACTTTTCCGGATCGTCCCAAACGGCGCCCGCGATTTCGACGCGGTGACCGTCTGCAGTCATAAGCCAGCCCCGATCCCCCGGCTGGCCGCCGCCCGTTGGGTAGAACACGGTACGATCAAGAACCACACCGCCGCGCTCTGTAATCGCAATTACAGTCGCCAGAGCGGAGCTCGCGTACCAGTCGTCGCGAAAATGCAAAAGGGTCGTCATCCCGGGCCTCCTGAGCCAGTGATTCTCGCGAATGGGGAAGTTCTGATGGTTGCGCACTCGACGCCATCAGCAAAAACCCGTACATCAATTCAAGCGATTTAAAGAACTGTTAGAAAAGCGAGATGAGTCGAAGCAGGGGTGTGATCCAAGCCGATTTCACCGCCGTAGCTAAATTTTGAAATTGACCGGCGAAGATCCACAACCGAGGCGCACGGCACGTGAATTATCATTCCGCAAAACACGAAAAGCACAATGATCTGGATGCGCTTCTTGCGGGATATGCAGTCGGTAGCCTGTCTTTGCCGATGCACGCGATGGTGGCGTCGCATCTTGTCCTCAACCAGCGCAGCCGCCCCTTTGTGAGTGCAATGGAAGCCATCGTGGCCGCGGAAGTCGAGAATGCGCCGGAGGGCGTCATCCGTGACCGCAACCGTCGTCTGTCGCAGATCTTCGCCACTGCGGACGCACCGAAAACAGCGCCTCTGCCGACTGATGATGTTTTGCCTTTGCCGCTGGTCGCGTATCTGGGGCGCGGCGTGGCTGATCTGTCCTGGCGCTCGGTGCTTCCCGGGCTGCGTGAGGCAAAACTTGCGGCTCAGGAGGGCGTTGAAACATCGATGCTCTGGATCAAGGCAGGGCGCGCCATGCCGGCACATACACATACCGGTACCGAGGCAACCCTGGTGCTGAAGGGCTCCTTTGCCGATGCACATGGGCTTTACGAGCGTGGTGACATTGCGGTTGTTGATAGCGATGTCGATCACAAGCCCGTTGCTGGCCAGGCTGAGGATTGCATCTGCTTCGTGGTCAGCGAAGGACCGGTAAAGTTGACTGGTCCCGTGGCACGGTTTTTCTCGCGGCTAGCCGGACACTGAAGCCCACTTTTCGCGAAACATGGAGATTGAGCATGGCATTGCGGCGCGTCACGCCGGCCGACGGCGTGGCCTGGATAACGGGTGCGAGCTCAGGCATTGGGCGTGACGTGGCGCTGGAGTTGGCCCGGCGCGGCTGGACGGTTGCGGCAAGCGCACGTCGCCAGCCGGAACTGGAAGCGTTGGCAGCAGAAGCGGCAGGGCTCAAGGGCCGGATTGTCGCGCATCCCGCCGACGTGACCAAGCCGGACGACATGCGCGAGGCAGTTGCCGCAATCGAGACGGCACATGGCCCTGTCGCACTCGCTTTTTTCAATGCAGGCGTCGCCCCCTATGTGAATGCACCAGACCTCGACGTAGAGGCAGTCCGGTTTGCCTTTGATGTCAACGTGATGGGCGTGGTCCACGGGCTTGCGGCGCTGATGCCGCGCATGGCGGCGCGCGGCTTCGGCCAGCTGGCGGTCAATGCTTCTGTCGCCGGTTATGGCGGCTTGCCGCGTGCAGCCGCCTATGGTGCCACCAAGGCCGCCATGATCCACATGTGCGAAGCGCTGAAGTTCGATTGCGACCGGCTGGGGCTGGTGATGCAGGTGGTCAACCCCGGCTTCGTCGAAACGCCTCTGACGGCGAAGAATGACTTCCCCATGCCCTTCCTGATGAAGGGTGACGAAGCGGCCCGCCGCGTCTGTGATGGCCTTGCCGGTGGCGGTTTCGAGATCACCTTTCCGCGCCGCTTCGCCTACCTGCTGAAGGCGATCAACCTGTTGCCCTACGGTCTCTACTTCAGCCTCGTCGGCCGCATGACGGGGTTCAGGCCCGACAAGCGCGACAATCTCTGATCTGGTATGGACGGACTGGCTGGCCTAGGTTCGCGCCATGAACGGGGTTGATGGCGCATATCCACAGATCACGGTGCTCGGCGGCGGACCGGTCGGTTACCTCGCGGCGCTCGCGCTGGCACAAACGGCAGACGCAGGCGTCGAGATCAGGCTGGTTGCGGGACGACGCGTGCCAGCGGAGGACGGTCGTGCCGCAGCCATCGTCGGCAAGTCGGTGCGTCTGCTCGATGCATTGGGCGTGGGCGAAATGTTCCGCCGCGACGGTGCGCCTCTCGCCGGCATTCGTCTCATCGACGTCACGGGTCGGCTTCTGCGCGCGCCTGACGCGCTGTTTCGCGCCAGTGAAATGGGGGAGGCGGCCTTCGGCTACAGCCTGACGACGGCCAGGATTGTGGCGATCCTCTCTGCGGCACTTGCCGGGACGGGTAGGGTCCGGATCGAATTGACGGACGCCGTCAGGATCGAGCGTGCCGGCAGGGGCTTCCGCCTGACCGACGACGCAGGCGAAAGCCACGTGACCGATTTTCTCGTTGCTGCCGACGGCCAGCGTTCACCGGCGCGGGAGGCGGCGGGAATCGTGGCGCGCAAGTGGGACTATGATCAGACTGCACTGACTTTCGCAGTGACGCATCCCCGCGACCACGGGGATATCTCCAACGAGTTTCACACGGCCGAAGGACCATTCACACTTGTGGCGGCGGGGCCGCTGGCTTCGACGGTGGTATGGATGATGCGCCCTGCGCGTGCACAGCGGTTGCTGGCGCTCTCCGACATCGAACTCGCCCATGAGGCTGAGCGGCAATGTCGCGCGATCCTCGGACCATTGACGATTGTTGGCGCGCGTGGAGCTTATCCGATGCGCGGACTTCTGGCAGAGCGCTTCGCCGCGTCAGGCATTGCGCTGGTGGGTGAGGCGGCCCATGCGTTCCCGCCGATTGGTGCCCAGGGGCTCAATCTTGGTATCCGTGATGCGACTTCGCTCGGTGACATTCTGGGCGCAGCCACGAGGCGCAAAGCTGATCTTTCTGACCCCGACTTACTGGTGTCGTGGGACCGCGAACGCCGTCGTGATGCCAGCTTGCGTACGGCCGGTGTTGATCTGTTCAACCGTTCGCTGCTGAGCGACCTGCCCCCGGTTGCAGCCGCGCGGGGGCTGGGTCTTGCTGCGCTCAACCTGTTCGGACCACTGCGCCGCGCTGCCATGCGGGCGGGAATGGCTGACTAGGAAATTCAGCCTGACGGAAACAGGTCATGCGGGATCCGGTCCCCCGCAATCAGGTAGAGGAGTGCCGTCACCGTGATGACCGAGACGATGGTTCCGATCAGCACGCCGCTGGAGGCGCGCTGCACGTAGACATCGTATTGTCGCGCCATCACGAAGACGTTTCCAGCAGGTGGCAGCGCCGACATGAGCATGGCCGTGAAGACCCAGGCGCGGTCGAAGTCGCCGACCAGTGACAGCATGACCCACACCAGCGTCGGATGCAGAAGCAGCTTGACGAAGAGATGGATCGGCAACTCGCGCGGCACACCTTCATAGGGCCTTAGCGCGACGGTGACTCCCAGCGCGAACAGCGCACAGGGCGCTGCAGCCCGGTAGAGAAACGTGATCAACTGGTCGAGCGCCTGTGGTGGTTGCCAGCTGAAATAGGCGGCAACGACGGCAACCGCCGTTGCGATGTTGAACGGGTGGAGCACCACCTTCAGGACAACTTCCTTGGTGGTCTGCCAGACCCTGAGCTTCTCCGTGCCACCAAGCCCCATCATGAAGGGCACGACCGTAAAGAAAAGCACGCAATCAAAGACAAAGATCAGCGCTGTCGGAACGGCCGCCTCCGGCCCGATGGCGGCAAGCGTCAGTCCCGGCCCCATATATCCAATGTTGGAATAGCCGCCGAGCGCGCCCTGGATGGCCGATTGGCGGATGTCGCCGCCCGTTACCCAGATTCCCACCGCAAACGAGATCGAAAACGCGATGTAGGTGCACAGCGTTGTAGACAGGATGAAGGGCCAGTTCGACAGCTGCTCGAAGGGTGTCGTGGCGATGAGTTTGAAGAACAGTGCCGGAAGCGCAACATAGATGACAAAGAAATTCATCCACGCCAGGCCGTCCTCGGGAATCTTCTTCAGCTTGCCGCAGAAGAAGCCAAGAAACACGAGGCCGAAGAAGGGAAGGGCAAGGGCGAGGACGTCAGCCATGGCGGAACTTGAAAGGGTCGGCGTTGCCTAACAGCGGGCAGACCCGAGGTCCACAGTTTTGCCGTTATCCCTGTTGTCTCGCCCTGTTGCGGGCGGCGCTGTGCATGCTAGATGTGGCAGGTATGTTCCTGATCTGCTCACCATGAAGCCACGCGCTGCCAAATACGGCATCGGAGCCGTCGTCCGCCACCGGATCTATCCGTTTCGTGGCGTTGTCTTCGACATCGATCCGGAGTTCAACAATTCCGAGGAGTGGTGGAACGCTATTCCTGAGGAAGTGCGCCCGTCGCGCGACCAGCCCTTTTATCATCTCTTCGCCGAAAACGCGGAGACCGAGTACATCGCTTATGTGTCGGAGCAGAATCTTGTCCCTGACACATCGAAAGAACCGCTGCGTCATCCGCAGGTCTCGGAAGTGTTCTCCAAGACCCGCGACGGTCGCTTGAAGGCCCGGGACATCAACCTGCATTGATCGCCGCGAGGCATCGGCTCATTTCCGCGAGGGCAATCGCTCATGTCCATGAACCTGCTCGGCGGGCTCCTCCGCAAATTCGTCGGCAAGGGCGAACTGGCCGTGATTGCGGCGGATGGATCACGCCATGTCTTCGGTGATCGCACCACGCCGCAAGTCGTGGTGCGGCTCAAGGACGCGAAGATCGCCCGCGAACTGTTCTTCAATCCAGAGCTGGCTTTTCCAGAAGGCTACATGGACGAGCGCATCGCTTTCGAGGAGGGATCGACGGTCTTCGATCTGCTGATGCTCTTTTCGGTCAACCGCAAGGCGCTGGGCGGCCATCCCGTGCAGCAGGCGCTGCGTGCCGGCTGGCGCTCCGTCCGTCGCTGGCAGCAACAGAACCCGTTGGGACTCGCCGC
>JBOFUS010000501.1:0-7686 GCA_051652685.1 Beijerinckiaceae bacterium | reverse complement strand
AGGTCCGCATCAAGGAGACCGACGAGGCGGACGATATCTTCGTGAAGCTCATGGGCGATGTGGTGGAGCCCCGCAGGGCCTTCATCCAGGAGAATGCGCTCAGCGTGGCAAATCTCGACGTGTGACGGTATCGCGAGACGGATGAAGCGACAATCCAAGGTTGCATTATGGTATTTTATAATCTGCTTTTGTAATTCAGAGCATTGTCGACTATTTTCCTATAATGGCGTTTGAATTGACTTTTTGAAGCTCAAACAAGACCTTGATGGCCTTACATCACTTCAATCGGCCGTTCTTGAGCGCCTCGCAGAGACGGGCGACGATTTCACTCCGTTCAATGCAGACTACCTCATGGCCTATTCAGCACGGGCGGGGCGTACCATCGATGCATCCGACGCGCAGGGCGCTCTCGAAGCCTTGCGCAAGAAAGGGGTGGTCTGGAAATCCGAACGCAGCACCTATCTCCTCGAAGACCCGGCAATCATCGAGGCTCTGCACCTGCGCGCTCACCTGAGTCTTCCCCCCGCCTCAACAGGAAGACCGCCTGATCGCCAAAGACGTTCCAGAACCACCACGGCGCGTTGAGCCGCAACAGACGTCCCGATGGATCAAGCGCCAGCGCCCTTTCCGTCTGTGCGCCTACAGTGCGCACGAGATCGTCGAAATCGCGGATGGTGCAGAAATGAATGTTCGGCGTCTCGTACCAGGCATCCGGCAGGTTCTCGGTGACTGGCATCCGTCCTCCCACCATCAGATCGAAGCGCACGCGCCAATGACCAAAGTTTGGAAATGAGACGATGGCGCGCCGGCCAACCCGCAGCATCTGTTCCAGAACCTTGCGCGGATTGCGCGTTGCCTGGATTGTCTGCGACAAAATGACGTAATCGAATGAATCATCAGGGTAGTCGGAGAGGTCCGTGTCGGCATCACCCTGAATGACCGCAAGACCATGACTGACACAGCGCGCGACACCGTCCCGCGACAACTCGATGCCGCGCGCGTCGACCGCCTTGCGCTCGCTCAGCAGCTTGAGAAGTGCGCCGTCACCGCAACCGACGTCGAGAACCCGGGAGCCGGGCTCCACCATGCCCGCGATGGTGAGCAGATCGACGCGTGCGCCAGGGCCTGAACCCAGATGTGGATCGGAAATCGTCACGCGAGCCCCCGCGCCTTGGCAGCCGCCGCCACAAAGCCCGACAACGTGGCGAAGAACTCCGGCTCTTCCAGCAGGAAGGCGTCATGCCCCTTGTCGCTGTCGATCTCGACGAAGGACACCCGCGCGCCGGCGGCGTTCAGCGCATGGACAATCTGGCGGCTGTCGGTTGTGGGAAACAACCAATCAGATGTGAAGGACACAACGCAGAAGCGCGTCTGCGTTCCCGCAAAGGCACGGGCCAGAACGCCACCATGGTCTTCCGCGAGGTCGAAGTAGTCCATCGCGCGTGTCAGATAGAGATAGCTGTTGGCGTCGAACCGCTCGACAAAGCTGACGCCCTGGTAGCGCAGATAGCTTTCGACCTGAAAATCCGCATCGAAAGAGAAGGTGGGTGCCGCGCGGTCCTGGAGCCTGCGGCCGAACTTTCGCTGCAGTGCCGGCTCCGAAAGATAGGTGATGTGCGCCGCCATGCGCGCCACGCCAAGCCCCTTGGTCGGCCGCTGACCGGCCTCGAGATAGCGGCCGCCCGCCCAGGCGGGGTCGGCCATGACAGCCTGCCGGCCAACCTCATGGAAGGCGATGTTCTGCGCCGAATGCTTGGCAGCGGTCGCGATGGGCATGGCCGCGAAAACGCGGTGCTTGAAGGTTGACGCCCACTCCAGCACCTGCATGCCGCCCATCGAGCCCCCGACAACGGCAAACAGTATGTCGATGCCGAGCCTGTCGATCAGCATCGCCTGGGCCCGCACCATGTCGCGGATGGTGACAACGGGGAAATTAAGCGCATAGGCCTTGCCTGTTGCGGGATTGGTGGAAGCCGGCCCGGTGGTGCCGAGGCAGCCGCCCAGAACATTGGCGCAGATGACGAAATAGCGCTCCGTGTCGATGATCTTGCCCGGACCGATCAGGGTTTCCCACCAGCCGGGCTTTCCAGTAACGGGATTGACGTTGGCCACATGCTGGTCACCGGTCAGTGCGTGGCATACGAGCACGGCGTTGCTGCGGGCAGCGTTCAGCTGGCCGTAGGTCTGGTAGGCGATGCGCCAGGGGGCAAGCTCGCCGCCGGAATCGAGCGAGAGCGGCTGGTCTGCGCCGAACTCGGCCACGAGGCTGTCTGGCTGGTCGGCCTGCTGGAGGCGTGCGACCGTAGCGACACTCCGCGCTCCAGAGATCCCTTCGGATTGTCCTTCATTCAGGTCCATTCGTTCGTTATAGAGAACCATATCTGCGCTGGCTAGCCCTTGCTGCGTGGTGGTGGCAGGACTTGTTCCCATGTTTGATTGCATCATTCTGGCGCGAACACCCGAAGCGACGGCGCGCACGCTCGCCTGTCTCGTCGAGGGCGTGGTTGCCGGGACGATTCTTCGGGCGACACTCGTGGCGGAGCAGCCCTCTCCTGCTTTCTCGCAGATCAGCGACGCTGCGGGTTGCGATCTAGCGATCAGCATTGCCGGCCGTTCCGCGCACGCAACGACGCCACATGTGCTGCTTTTCGCCGATGGAGCGATGCCCCAACCGGGCTGGCCGGAGCGCCTGCTGGCGGAGATGTCACGAAGGGGAGCGCCGGTGGCGGACGCTGCTTGGTGGCTGCGGCCGGAGTCGTCGCTGGATCTGCTGAAGCTGCAGCTCGCACTGGCTCTCAGGCGCAGCGCCTCCCCGCGCAACGGCGTTCTCGCGCCACGCACACGGCTCACAGAAATCGCACAGTCCCATCGGGTCCGCGCGCGCGGCAGCGATCGCATGATCGGCATCACATCCGCCCGGCTCACGCCCTGACCGGGCGCAGGCATGTCAACGAATGTGATTGTTGCCGCACGCGAATTTCATTGGTTTTCGGCCTTCAAAGCATGCAATGCGGACGGGACGGCAGAGGAAAGACAGACACATGACCCTCAAGATTTACGGCGTCGGCCGCTCGCGCGCCTCGCGCAACATCTGGCTGGCCAACGAGCTTGGCATCGCCTTCGAGCATGTGCCGGTGATCCAGGCCTATCGTCTGCCTGATCCAGACGCAGCGGACGCGCCATTCCATACCGCCTCGCCGGCTTTTCGCGCGGTCAACCCCAACGGATTGATCCCCACCATGGACGATGCCGGGCTGATCCTGAATGAATCGCTGGCGATCAACCTCTATCTTGCCAAAAAACATGGCGGGCCACTGGCACCCGCAAACGTCGCCGAGGACGGGCAGATGACCATGTGGGCGCTCTGGGCGGTGACCGAGGTGGAGCCACATAGCATCAATGTGCTCTACAACCTCATCGGCAAGCCGGAAGCCGAGCGCGACGCGAAGGTCGCCGCTGCCGCCATCGCCGCGCTGCAGCGCCCGTTCGATGTGCTGGAGGCGCATCTTGCAGCGTCCGGCGGCCATGTGGTCGGCAGCCGGTTCACCGTCGCCGACATCAACACGGCGGAGATTTTCCGCTATGCGCAAGCAGCACCGGAGCTTTTCGCCAGTCGCCCGCATGTGAAGCGCTGGATCGAGGCCTGCCAGGCGCGTCCAGCCTATCAGGCGATGATGGCCGTGCGCAACGCCGAGCCGGCCTGACGTTGCCTCACGGCGTCGCCCATGCGAGGAGCCACGCATGAGCGACGCCTTAGCCACACCCACCGTACCCGCGCCGCCCGACCCGGAGCTCATCGAAGCCGGCCGCAAGCTCTTCGCGGGCGAGGCCGACTTTATCTGGGCGGCGGACAAGATCGACGGCCTGCCGCCGATGACGCATCCGGAAATCGCTTTCGCCGGACGCTCCAACGTCGGCAAATCGTCGCTGCTTAACGCGCTGACGGGGCGCAATGCGCTGGCGCGCACCTCGCATACTCCGGGCCGCACGCAACAGCTCAACTTCTTCACGGTGGGCAACCGTCTGAACTTCGTCGACATGCCGGGCTACGGCTATGCCAAGGTCTCCAAGACCAAGGTCGCGAACTGGACAAAGTTGATCAAGGACTACCTGCGCGGCCGCGCGGCGCTTGCCCGGGTCTACGTGCTGATCGACAGCCGCCACGGCCTGAAGGACCTCGACCTTGACATCCTCGACCTGCTCGACACGGCCGCCGTCTCCTACCAGATCGTGCTGACCAAGGCCGACACGCTGACGGAGCCGGAGCGCGAACGCTGTGCAGAGGAGGTTCGCACCCGCATCGCAAGACGCAAGGCGGCGTTTCCCGAGGTGCTGGTGACGTCGAGCTTCGACAAGGATGGCGTGGCCGGGATGCGGGCGGCGATTTTGACGTTGCTCAGGGAGCGCGGGGACAGGGGGTAGCTGCCGGCCGAACGCATGGGCGGGTTTTCCTCGTGCCGCAGGCCTCCAGCCCGACGAGACAGCGCGGCAACGCCGCGAAGAAGGCCAGCAGGTCCTTGCGCTTGACGGACCTCGCGACCAGCACACGCCCCGCCGCATCGACGGCGTGGATCTGGAACACCTGTTTGGCGTTATCCAGCCCGACGGTGGTGACAGAAGAAAGATCGTTCGATAGCTTGCCCATAGACGGCGCTCCTTCAGGTTGACGTTGCTCGACGGCACGCCAACTTGGGCACAATCCACCCGTGGATCAGATGCCGCTCAGGGCACCGTCCACACCATCACCGTAACTCGTTGGCAGCTGGACTGATGACCTTCCGCGCCTTCGGCCCAAGAGGCGAATGTTGCCGCGAAGAGAGCCGGGAGGGCAGCATTTTATTACAGACGCAGGTAAACGAACGGGATTGCAAAAGGTCTATGTTGCCCTAACTTCCCGAAAGTCGTTAAACGCAACGTTGAAAATTCCTACAATGCCAAAGTATTTTTGCTCATCGGCCGTCACGTTGGAAGTCAGACAAATTGCGGTCCGGCACATGTTCGACAGAACGCGAGCACTTGCATCTTTCATCGCTATCGCGTTCTGCTTGTATCTTGCGAGCAGCGTTCTGGCTCCATCCCGGGCCAGGGCCCAGATTTCTGCTGCTGGCGGTGAGGTTGGCCGTCTCGAAAGTGTCGCAGTCCGCATTGAAAACCCGTCAGGCGACAAGGCTCTGGACAACCGCCTGGCTGACCGTGTGCGGGTAGGTCTGGGGATCTATCCCGGCGAGCAGTTCTCTCGTTCGATTGCCGAATTCAATCTCGCCCGCGCCCGCCGCACCGCACCGATTGCCAGGACCACACTTGTGGTTGAGCCCGGGCCAACCGGCGGTCTGGAAGTCACTGTTCTGGTGATGCTCGGTCCTTCCGTGACAGGACCGCAGGCGCGCGGATCGCTGGTCACCGGCAAGGCCCGCGATCTGCCGGTGCTTTACGACCGTGACGGCAAATATCTGCGCATGCGGCTCGAAAGCATCGCCATGTATTACGGCAACAACAATGCGTGGTATGGCAATCCGGGAGCGCTGCTGGCCGGAAACCCGCTAGTGCGCGGCAAGACCGCAGGTCGCGGTTATCGGAACTGGACTGAAGGCTTCGTGCATGCCGGGCTTTACGGGATCACGCCGCTTAGTGAGAACATCAGCCTCTATGGCGGCTTCAGTGGTGTCTTTGCCAGCTCGGTCGGACAGGAGCTGTTCACCAATCAAACGCGGGGTTACTTCGGCGTCGAGGACGCCTTCGTTGGCGTGGTTGGCGGCACGACGTCGCCTGATGGTGATCGGCTGATCGTCAACGCATCCTTCGGGCGTCAGCGCTTCAGCGTCAGTGATGGCTTTTTGATTGCCAACACGGCCTCGAATGGTGGCAATCGCGGTGCGCTGCAGTCCAATCCGCGCTGGGCTGCCGACAGCCTTTTTCTGTTTCAGGCCCGCTACAACAACACCAAGATCGAGGCATTCCACATCGACCCCGACGAATTGCCCGTGGTTGATTCCAAAACCCGGATCGCAGGCGTCAATCTCGAGACGAAGGTTCCAGGCGGTTTCGACCTGGGCGCGATGTACCTGCACGTGCCGAAGTCGAATTTCGGATATTTCACGGCCACTGACAAATTCACCCGCGAGGGTTTGCAGGTCTACAATGCCCGCATGCGCTGGCAGCCGAACCCGGCCGGGGCCGGGCCCTTCGTTGCGGCCGAGGCGGCGTTGCAGCGGCATGACCGCATCGACATGCGGGCCTTCGGCTGGACGACAGAGGTCGGATACACCTTCGCCGACACGCTTCCATGGTCGCCAACCATCTCGTATCGCTATGCTTCGTTCTCGGGCGACAAGCCGTGGACAAAGCGCTTCGAGCGTTGGGATCCGCTCCTGTCCGGTGAGAACGGCGAGCGCTGGGTTCAGGGCATCAACCATTTCAAGATTTTCCAGAACAGCAACCTGTCGACGCATCGTCTTCAGCTAAGGCTGAGGCCGCATCCAAAGATCGAACTGGTGCCGCAGCTATGGGTCTTTACCGCCGACCAGACCAACAATATCGGCGGTAACCCGGCATTGTCGGCCTTGCAGGGTCGTTATCTCGGCACCGAAGCCAATCTCACCTTCAAATGGTTCATCTCCCCGCAACTCTTGATGCAGGGACACGTCGCGGCGACATTCCCAAGTGCATCGGTACGGAAGTTGGCTGGATTGACGTCCGATCCCTGGATCAGCACGATGGTGTTCCTGCGGGCAGGGTTGTAAGCACCCTATTTTTTTGAACAGGCATGCAACGAGGAGGCAAGCACATGGAACGCAGGGATGTGATCAAGGGCATGGCTCTGGCTGCCGGATCTGCCGCGACGCTCACAGCAGGACAGGTCGCAACAACCACGCCTGCGGCTGCGCAACGGGCTGGTGTTGGCGTCAAGGACATCACTCCGCCCGAGCCTGACTACGCGATCCCGGGTCGCTTCAACGGCAAGACGATCGTCATCACCGGCTGCGCCCGTGGCATGGGAGAAGCAGCGGCCATCCGCGCTGCGAAGGAAGGTGCAAATATCGTTGGCGTCGACTGGATCCAGGATCTTGGTGCAGCGGTGATCGAACGCATCAAGAGCGCCGGTGGCAAGGCAACCTTCATCCATGGCGATATCACCGATGCGGCGGTCTGCGAGCGCATGGTCAAGACCGCCGTCGATACCTACGGCAGGCTTGATCTGGCGCTCAACAATGCCGGCGTCATGGACGGCGTCCATTCCGGCGAGGCGCCCGACTATGCCAGTCAGCGCGCGCTGATCTTCGCGCCCATCCATGAGGCGACCGACGCCTATTGGGACAACGTCATGCGCGTCAACGCGACAGGTGTGTTCCGTTGCCTGCGCGCTGAACTCAAGCAGATGGTTGCGCAGGGCGCAGGCGGCGCGATCGTCAATGTTGGCTCGATCGCCGGCATGACGGGCCTTTCGGGCAATCCTGCCTACGTCGCCAGCAAGCATGCCGTCAACGGCTTGACCAAAAACGCCGCTATCGACTACGCGCCGTATGGCATCCGCATCAACTCGGTGAACATGTCCGCCACGGACACGCCGATGGTCGAGCGTGCCGGAATCCTTGTGCGGGAAGTGTCGAAAGCCGGAACTGGCGCGGGTATGGGCCGCATCAAGGTCGACAGCATCCTCTCCTACACCGATTCCAAGAAGCGGTCGGC
>JBOFUS010000500.1:0-10732 GCA_051652685.1 Beijerinckiaceae bacterium | reverse complement strand
ACGGAGATGTGGCTGGTGCCGAACTCGACGCCATCCGAGGGTGCAAGGTTCTGCGCGCGGCGGTTCGGTGGTTCGCCGGCCTTGGCGCGGCCCATCGACTTCTCGGGATTGATGAGGCCGGCGCGCGAACGGATGTAGTTCCGGTCGATCAGCCCGCCGACAGGCACGCTCAGGAAATCCGGATCGCCGAGGTAGAGCGCCCGATCCGCGAAGGCGAGCCGGCCTGCCTCGCTGAACCAGTGGGCGGCGGCGTGCGTAGGCCCCAGCCGGGACATGTCCTGCGTTTCCAGCACGCCCAGCATCTGCAACACTGCGACCGCGCCGGAGCTGGGCGGCCCCATGCCGCAGAGGCGATACACGCGGTAGCGCCCGCAGACAGGCTCGCGCTCGACAACCGCATAGGAAGCCAGATCGGCCAGCGTCATGTCGCCGGGATTGGTCCTGTGGCCCGTTACCGTGTCGACGATGTCCTGGGCGATAGTGCCTGTGTAGAAGGCGTTCGCGCCTTCCTTGGCGATCGCTTGCAAGGTGGCAGCGAAGGCGGGGTTCTTCAGAACATAGCCGATGGCGCGGGGTTTACCGTCGGGCTCGTAATAGAGCGCAGCCGCCAGTGCGTCGTTCTTCAGCGCCGGGTCATTGGTCAGCAGTCCATGCAGACGCGGCGAAACGGCAAAGCCTTCTTCCGAGAGCTTGATCGCAGGCGCGATGACCTGCTCCCATGGGAGCTTGCCCCAGCGCCGGTGCGCGGTTTCCAGTAGCCGCAAGGTGCCGGGCACGCCGACCGAGCGGCCGCCCACCACCGCCGCCATGAAGGGCATCGGCTTGCCATCCGCGCCCATGAACCGGTCGGGCTTCGCGGCCATGGGCGCTTTCTCGCGCCCGTCGAGGGTAACGACTTTCTTCGATGCCTCATCCCAATGCACAAAGAATGCGCCGCCGCCGATGCCGGAGCTTTGCGGCTCCACAAGGTTCAGCACGAGCTGGATGGCGATGGCCGCGTCCGTCGCGCTGCCGCCTGCCCGCAGGATATCGTGCCCCGCCGTCGCCGCCAGAGGGTTGGCTGCTGCCGCCATGAAACGCTGCGCCTGTCCGGCCGTCTTCTGTGTGCGGCCGGTGGCAGCCTCGGGTGCGGGGGCTGCTGTCTGTGCGAAGGCCGGGGCCATGCCCAGAAAAAGGCTTGCAGCCAGAAGAGTGGCTGTTGCTAGGGGCTTGAACATTGGCACCACTCCCTTGGGTCGGAGGGAGTGCATCATGGTCAGGGGGCTATTGCAAGTCTGCGGGTTTCACACGCGTGCCAAGGCGTCGTTTCTTCGCCAGCGCAGACAGGGTCCCTGTGCCGTCCAACCCGCGCGAAGTCGCGTATCACGGCTTGCTGTTGATCGGCACCAGCGGGGCTTCCCGCATCACCAGAATCGAAATGCGCCTATTGGCCGCCATCGATGGATCGTCGGGGAACAGCGGCTCGGTGTCCGCCTTGCCGACCACGGCATAGAACCGGTCATCCGGCACGCCGGCACCGGCCAGGATATCGCGCACGGCGAGTGCCCGGCCAGATGACAGATCCCACGCGGCGGCACCCGGGCGCGAGGCGGAACGCTGGGCCGAGGTGTGTCCTGTGATGCTGACGCGGTTTGACATGCGGCGAAGCTGGGGGGCGAGCGTTGCCAGCAGCTTGCGGGTGCGCTCATAGGGGTACTTCGACGTATCGGCGAACATCGAGCGGCCGTCCTGATCGACAATCTGGATGTCGAGGCCGTCTTTTGTTTCCTCGACGATCACGTTCTTCGAGATCTCGTTGATTTCCGGATTGTCCTGCATTGCCTGGCGCAGCGAGGCGGCGGCCAGCGCGAACTTGCGGTCGGCCATGACGATCTTGAGACCGTCCACCTTGTTGTCGAAGGGTGTGGGCGCGGTGAAGTCCGAGCCGAACTCGGTCGGCAGGTTCTGCACGTTCCTGAGCTTTGGCTTGTAGGGAATGCCGTTCATCTCGACGATGCCGTCGAGTCGCGTATCCTTCTGGGTACCGAAAGCCTCGCGCATGGAGCCCGCGACTATCTGCAATTTCTCCTTGTTCTGGGTCGAACTCGCCACCAGCATGACGAAGAAGCTCATCAGCAGCGCCATCAGATCGGCAAAGGTCACGAACCAGCCGTGACCGCCAGCATGCCCCTTCTTGCGTGCCATGTTATGCCGCCGCTTCCATCATTTCGGCACGCTGCTTCTCGGGGAGGTAGGACAGCAACATCTCGCGCACGGTGGCCGGGCTCTTGGCATCACGGATCTGCAGAATACCGTCGATGATCAGCGTGCGGGAGATTTCCTCCTCCTCCAGCTTCACATGCAGCTTGTCGGCGATGGGCAGGCAGATGAGGTTGCCGACCAGCGCGCCGTATAGCGTCGCCAGAAGTGCCACCGCCATGAACGGGCCGAGCTTGGAGGGGTCTTCCATGTTGGCGAACATGTTGACCATGCCGATGAGCGTGCCGATCATGCCCCAGGCAGGGGCGCAATCGCCGACGGAGCGGTAAATCTTCTGGCCTTCGTCGAGGTGGGTCAGAAACATGTCGCGGTCGCGTTCGAGAGTCCCGCGGATAAACTCCGCGTCATAGCCATCCGCGATGTAACGCACGCCCTGCGCCAGGAACGGATCCTCGATCTCGATGTTTTCCAGCGCGATCGGGCCGGACTTGCGCACGACCTCGGCGACGCGGGTGATCTCCTCGATCAGTTCGCGCGGATGCATCTTGCGCATCTGGAAGACGAACTTGAGGCCCATGGGCACGCCGACGGCGATGGAGCCGAAGGGAAAGCGGATCATGGTAACGGCGATGGAGCCGCCGAAAATGACGATGGCTGCGTGCTTGTCCCAATACTGGGAAAAGTTGCCGCCATCGATCATGATGAGCGCGATGAGCGTACCCACACCGGAGACGAGCCCTACGGCTGTTGCAATATCCATTGACGCCCCCGAACCATCCCGAGGGCGCGATGAGGTGATCGCCCTTGGGTACGCGAAACTGACTTTGGTTACCCGTACAGGAGGGCGATTAATGAACGGTTAGGCCTGCGCGTTGGTCCGATGTTCGGAGGCCATCAGGGGGGATTACCTCCGGTCTCCGAACGGCTGCTATTGTGCTGATGCGTCGATGTTCACCACTTTGAGCACGTCCTGCGGCGTCTTCATGGTGGTGAAGTCGATGACGCGGACCGGGCCGTTCTTGCCCGTGACGCTGACACGAACCACCTTCGGGTTGTCCATGAACTGGCCGATCGCGGCCGCCAGCTTCATCACGCCCGCATCTGCGCCGAGCATGATCGGCAGCAGGCCGACTGCCATCGCCTTGCTCTCTGCGATGAGCGCCGGCGCGGCCTTGCCATTCTGTTTCGCGGCAAAGGAAAAACCCTTCTCGAACAGCCCCTCGTTCCCGACGCTCAGCTCCAGCCTGTCAATGCTGGAGCCAAGGAACGCCAGCATCCGCTCGCCCTGGTCGCCATTCAGGCCAAGCGCATCGAGGTTGCTGAACGCACCCTTCAGTCCAATCCGGCCCATTCCCTGGCCGGCGATGGTGAACTCGGACAGATCGAAGAGCTTTTTTGCTGCGTCGTAGGCAGCTGCGCCACCAACGTCGAAACTCAGCCTGTCGTAACCAAGCTCCTTCAGTTGCTGGGTCATCTTGGAGGCCGGCGGACCCTCGACGGTCATGGCCTTCATGTCGAAGCGCGTCCGTGACGGGGTGTTTCCGGCATAGTCAGTGGCGGCGGTGATGGCTCCCATGGCAATCTTCACCATGTTTCCGCCAGGTGCAGTGGCCGATGTATCCTTGTCCGGAACCGTCATTTCCAGTCCCTCACCCGTCAGCCTCTCCATCCTGATCTGTCGCGCGCGTGACATATCGCCGCCGGTCCGCAGGATTTCGAGCAGCTGGCTCGCGTCGATGCCTTCGGCACTGATCGGCCGCAGGTTCATGGACATTGTCTTCGTGTCGCTCGCCCGCATGCCCGCGAGCGCCAGCTTCCCGAAACGGCCCTGGTCGATCTTCTCCGCTACAAGGCCGGTGAAAGTCATCGTGAAACCATCCTTGCCACCTTCGGCCTTCAAGGCTGGAATCGACAGTCGGTCCGCCTTCAGGCGGCCGGAGAGCGCAATGCTATCTTCCTTTGAGGTGGTTGGATCGAAGAGCTTGCGCACCTCCGCCTGCGAGAGATTGGAGCCCGTCAGCTCAATCTTCGGAACGCTGAACTTCGCGCCATCCTTGCCGGTGAAGCTCAGGTTCTCGATGAGGACATTCTGCCCGGCGCTCTGGGCGCTGGCCGGAGGGGTGAGCCAGACCCCGATGGGCGCAAAGGGAAGGGCAAGCGCAGACGCGAAAAGCGCTGCCTTGAAGGACTTAGCGGAGAATCCGGTGATCATTCGATATCCCTTTCGCAAACGCGCCACGGCGCAGCTCAGTTTTAACTTTGAGGCGCTTGGAACGCCATGGTCGCACGCTCTTGCCTCAAGGTCAGTGGAGAATTTGTGGCGGTTTGAGAAGAAATCGCGAAGAAGCCCGGCTTTCGCCAAGAACCTTGATTTCCTGCCAGATGACGCTTGCTGCGATTGATGGTACCGGCGACCCATGTCCTCGATTCAACCCGCACTCTGGCTGATCGCTGGCCCGAACGGCGTGGGCAAGACGACCTATGCGTTCCGGCAGATCCGGCGCGTCTCCGGCTCGGTCAATTTCGTGAATCTTGACGAAATCGCGCGCGGATTGTCGCCACTGCAGCCTGATGCGCAGCAGTTACGCGCCGCACGGATAGCGCTCTCAATGCAGGCTGAGTTCATGCGGCAGGGACAATCCTTCTCGCTCGAAACCACCCTGTCGGGATTGACCTATCTGGGGCTTGTCGACCGCGCCAAAGCCGCCGGATTCCGCGTGCATATGCAGTTCTTTTCGGTTCCGACCGTTGACGTCAGCATTGCGCGGGTAGCCAAGCGCGTGGCGCGTGGGGGGCATAACGTCCCTGAGCGGGATATCAGGCGTCGCTACATCCGTGCGCACGACAACTTCTTCCTTTACGCCGCGCGGGTAGATGATTGGCTCGTGTGGGAGAACGGCGCAACCCGGGCATACACTGTCGCCGGAGGGCGCATGGGTTGCATTGATCCCCTGAGTTTCCGTCGGGGTGGCCGCTATCTGCACTTGCCGCAGGCCTTCCGTGCCGGCCTTGAAGCCATGGTGCGCTGTGCGCCAGAGGGCGTATCGGCTCCCTGACGCAGAAGCGATCAGCCCTTCATACCACCGCTGGTCAATCCCCCCACCACCCGCTCCTGGAACACTGCGATCAGAATGCAGATCGGCACGATGGCGACGATGAGAGCGGCCGAGATGATCGGCCAGGGAAAGCTGAACTCGCCCTGGTAAAGCGTGATGCCGACCGGCAGCGTGCGGCTCGCCACGCGGGGGGAGAGCGTCAGCGCCAGGAGGAACTCGTCCCAGGCATTGACGAACGCGAGGATGCCGGCGGTGAAGACCCCCGGTGCCGTGAGCGGAAGCACCACATGGCGCAGCGCGCCCACCCGCGTACAACCGTCGATCATGGCCGCGTTCTCCAGATCGCGCGGAATGTCCTGGAAGAAACTGATCAGCACCAGCGTGCAGACCGGCATCGACAGCACCGCATAGGGAAAGATCAGCGCCCACCAGGTGTTGAGCAGCGACAGGTCACGCATCACCGAAAACAACGGCACCATCAGCGAGATGAGCGGAAACATGGCTATCGCAAGCAGCCCCGACAGGATCAGGTTCGGCTTCGGCAGCCGCAACCGCACGAGCGCATAGGCCGCCAGCGCTGAAACCGTGACGCAGAGGATCGTCGACAGCGTCGCCACGACGAGGCTGTTCCACAGGAACGTCAGCACCGGCTGGTCGGTGAAGACGCGGACGTAGTTGCCAAAGGTCGGTGCTGCCGGCCAGATGGTGATCGGCAGCCGCATCAGTTCGGCCTCGGTCTTGAGCGAGGTGAACAGAATCCAGAGCGCCGGGAAAAAGCCGTTCACGGCGACGATCGCGCCGGCGAGGATCGTCATGTTCCGGGGAGAAGGAAACTTGCCCATCACGCTCTCCCGCCGGATGGATCGCGCCGCGTATGGCGCAGGTAGAAGCTCGTCAGGATCGCCGAGAACACGAACATGATCACGGCAAGCGTCGAGCCATAGCCGAGATCGAGCGAGTCGATGGTCGTCTTGTGGATATACATGGCCAGCGTCTCGGTTGCGGTGCCGGGGCCGCCGTTGGTCATCGCGTGCGGAATATCAAAGGTCTGGATCGCCGTAATGGTGCGGAAGATGAGCGCCACGACGATCGCAGGGCGCAGCATAGGCAGCGTGATCTCGACAAACTGCCGCCATTTGCTGGCACCATCCACCTCCGCCGCCTCATAGAGCGATTTCGGGATCGTCTGGAGGCCGGCAAGCAGTACCAGTGCCGCAAAGCTCGATGTCTTCCAGATGATCGCGAGACAGACAGCGAAGAAGGCCGGGCCTTCCTGTGTCAGCCAGTTCACCGGCTGGAGGCCCAGGAACAGGAGCGCATTGTTCACCAGCCCCTGCTGGTACTCGAAGAACCAGCGGAAGATGAGACCGGCAAACACAAGCGGCAGCGCCCAGGGAAGCAGCAGTCCCAGCCGCACCGGCCATTTCACCTTGAACGGCTGGTTGGCGAGCAACGCCAGACCCAGCCCCACCGCCACCGCTCCGGGCACCGTAACCACGATGTAGAGCAGCGTATGCCAGCTTGCTTCCCAGAAGCGCTGGTCGCCCATCGCCTTTGCGTAGTTTTCGAAGCCGATCCAAGGGGCAGCCAGCCAAGGCTCGGTCAGCACGTTGCGGCTGAACGATTCCCGGATGAGTGCCGCAATGGGATACAGCACCGTCACCGCCAGAAGCAGCGCCGCCGGCGCCAGCATCATGAGGCCAAGCTTCCGTTCGGAGGCTTCAAGCGGCGAAAGCTTGCTCATCTCCCTTTCCCGTTACCGGAAGATCTGGCCAAGATCGCGGGTCATGTCCGCCAGCGCCGCATCGGCCGTTTTGGCGCCCGCGAGGAAGGCGTTCATGTTGGTGCGCATTACCTCCGACACGCGCGGATAGGACGGGCTGACCGGCCGGGAGCGCGCGGTCTGCACCACCGGCAGGGCTTCGGCGAACCACGGGTTTGCCTTCAGCACGTCGGCGTCCTTGTAGACATCGGGGAAGACCGGAAGATGCGAGGCTGCGATCGCCTGCGCTTTAGACACCTCGGGCGACGAGAGATATCGCGCAAGCTTCACGGCCTCGGCCTTGTTCTTCGAGTAGGACGAGACGGCAAGCTGCCAGCCGCCGATGCAGGTGGCGGCCTTGTCGGCCGTGAACCCTGGCAGCGGCACCACGCCGATCTTGCCCTTGACGAGGCTGTCCGCGTCGTTCTCTGCGCGGTTCCAGACATAGCCCCAGGTCATGCCGTAGAGCAGATTGCCGGCCTGCAGGTTCTGGCGGATGCGGTCAGTCGGGATTTCAGCCAGATTCGGCGGCGTCACGTTGGCGGCCTTGAGTTCAGCCCAGAGCTGGAGGGGCTTCTTTGCGGCATCGGTGTTAAGCGTCAGCTTGCCGGCGGCGTCGGTCAGGTTTCCGCCCGCACCCCAGAGCGGCACGAGATAGGTGCAGACCGTTCCCTCGATCGGCGCTCCTGCCGTCTGGAAGCCGGAGAGGTTCGGATTGCCTTCGGCGGCCATGATCTTCTGTGCGCCGGCCTTGAGATCGTCCCAGGTCTTCGGCGGGTTGACGCCGTGCTTCTGGAGAAGGTCCTTGCGGTAGTAGAGGAACTGCGCGTCTGCGAAGTAAGGCAGCGCAATCACCTTGCCGCCGACAATGTTCGCCTCCCGGTACGCCGGCAGGTAGCGTGCCATGATCGCGTCCTTCTCGGCCCCCAGATAGCTGTCCAGAGGCTCCGCCCATTGCGCCGCCGCCCATTGCGCCGGGCGGATGACGTCGATGAGAATCACATCGAGCGCGGAGTCCTTCGAAGCGAGAACGGTATTGAGATACTGCTGCTGCTGTTCGGATGTGGCGCCGCCGACCTCGACCTCGACCTTCACGCCGGGCGTGCGCTTCTCGTAGTCGTCGACGATCTTGCGCATCACGTCCGGACGCTGCTGGCCGCCGGTGAAGATGCGCAGCGTCGTCTGGGCCATGGCGGTGCCGGACACGCCCATGGCGAGCGTCGCGGCGAAGGCGGCGATGATGTGTCTTCTGATCATGATGATCCTCCTCGTGTTGCCGGTTTCTCCGGCCTGATGCATGCGATGGGCTGCGCGCGGGTCAGCGGAGTGCCAGCCCGGTTTCGGGATCGAAAAGGTGAAATTTTGGCATGGCAAGCGCCACGCGCGTCGGCTGGCCGACCTTGAGGCCGGCGTCGGGCGCAAAGCGGCCGGTCATTTCCACCGCTCCGACCTTGAGCAAGGCCAGCGTGTCGGACCCCAATGGCTCAGTCAGCAGAACCTGCGCGTCAATGGCGGTGGGATCGCCAGCGGTCGCAACGGTGATGTGCTCGGGCCGGATGCCGAAACGCATGGGCTTCGCTGCGGCAGTCGCGAGCAAGGTTCGCCGTTCCGCCGGAACCGGCAACTTCACGCCGCCTTCGAGTACCAGCGCCGCGCCTCCGGTTTCCACCACGCAAGGCGCGAAGTTCATGGGCGGTGAACCGGTGAATCCCGCCACGAAGACCGTGCGCGGCCGGTTGTAGATGTCGTCCGGTGAGCCCAGCTGCTCCACATGACCGCCCATCATCACAGCGATCCGGTCGGCCAGCGTCATCGCCTCCACCTGATCATGGGTCACGTAGACAACGGTGTTTCTGAAACGCTGGTGCAGCTTCTTGATCTCGACACGCATTTCGGCGCGCAGTTGCGCATCGAGGTTGGACAGGGGCTCGTCGAAGAGAAACACCTTCGGATCGCGCACGATGGCGCGGCCCATGGCGACGCGCTGGCGCTGGCCGCCGGAGAGCTGGCCGGGTTTGCGATCCAGCAGATGACCGATCTGCAGCACTTTCGCGGCATCATCGACGCGGGTCTGGATTTCGGCGGGCGCTACGTTCCGCATGCGCAGGCCAAAGCCGATGTTATCGCGCACGCTCTTGTGCGGGTAGAGCGCGTAATCCTGGAACACCATGGCGATGTCGCGGTCACGGGGCGGCAGATCGTTGACCAGTCTCCCGCCGATCTTCATCTCGCCGCCTGTGACCGATTCGAGCCCGGCAATCATGCGCAGCAAGGTGGATTTCCCGCAGCCCGAGGGGCCGACAAGCACGAGGAACTCCCCGTCCGCCACAGCGATATCGATGCCATGCAGCACCTTGACGGGGCCGAACGCCTTCGTCACGCCTGCGATATCAAGCGCTGCCAACCAAACCTCCCCGACTGAGCCGCCCCTGTTTTCGAGGCTTGGTCTTATGTCTTATAGAAGACTGCCCTGCCCGCAAGAGAAGGTCAAGCGATGCCCGACTGGTTGACGACAATTCCCATATCGCCCGGCGTTTTCGCCTTGTTGGTGGCTATCAGTTTCCTGACCTCAGCGCTGACAGCCGCCTTCGGCATCGGCGGCGGCGTGGCGATGCTGGGAGCGCTTGCCGGCATGGTTCCCCCGCAGATGGTGGTGGCGGTCCACGGCGTGGTGCAGCTTGGCTCAAACCTCGGCCGTGTGATCATCCAGCGCGCCCATATCCTGTGGCGACCAACGGCGATCTTCACGGCGGGAAGCATCGCGGGCGCTGCGGCCGGCGCGGCGCTGTTCGTGGCGTTGCCGGAGCAGGCGCTTCTGGGACTGCTCGGTGTCTTCATCCTGCTGATGGCATGGCTGCCGAAGCCCAAGATCCCGGGCCTTGAATCTGCAGGCATGCTGGTTGGCGGTTTTGTTGCCACCGTAATCACGATGTTCGTAGGCGCGACCGGGCCTTTCGTGCAGGCACTGTTCCTGCCCATGGGGCTCGACCGCAAGACGCTGGTCGCGACCCATGCGGCGTGCACGGCGATCCAGCACGGCCTGAAGGTGCTGGCCTTCGGCGCGCTGGGCATCGCGTTTCATGAATGGCTGATGGTTATCCTCGCGATGGTGGCATCCGGCTTTCTCGGGACCTGGCTGGGCACACGCCTCCTCGAAAGAATGCCCGAAGAGGTCTTCAAGAAGGCCATCAAGGTCATGCTGACGCTGGTGGGCCTTGATCTCCTGCGCCGTGCCATCACTGGCTGACGGCCGTCAGCAGCTCTCCCGCCCCAGCTTGCGAACAAATTCCTCACAGGCGGCGAGCTGGCCCTCGTCGATCCACTCGTCCGGTTGATGCGCCTGCGCGATGTCGCCCGGACCGCAGACAACCGTCGCAATGCCTGCCTGCTGGAAGCGGCCGGCCTCCGTGCCATAGGGCACGGTGATCGTGCGGTTGGAGTTGGTGAGCCTGAGCGCCAATGTTTCAGCAGCGGAGCCGGGATCGGGCGAAAGGCCCGGCACGTAGATTTCCGTTTCGGTCCGGATCGATGCCTTGAGCCCGTGCCTCTGGAGGCGTGGCAGGACGACCTCCTGGCAGAAGCGGTCGATCCGGTCGGGGATTTCGCGCTCGGGTTGGCCCGGCACGCCACGGAACTCCCAGTAAACGACGCATTCGCGCGCGGTGATGTTGCGGGCTGTGCCGCCGTTGATCGTGCCCACGGAAATGGTGGTGTA
>JBOFUS010000499.1:0-1697 GCA_051652685.1 Beijerinckiaceae bacterium | reverse complement strand
CACTCAAGTGGGCGCATGTCTACGAGACTTCAGAACCTTATCACAAATGGGCGCTCTGGGCGGCCGATGAGCTCAAAAAGCGCACCAACGGCGCTGTTTCCATGCAGGTCTTCCCGGCATCGTCCGCCGGCAAGGAGACCGACATCAACGAAGGCCTCGCGCTCGGCACGGTGGATGTCATCTACACCGGCCAGCTTTTTGCCGGCCGCAGCCACGGGCCGCTGGCCATCGGCGGCGCACCGTTCATGTTCCGCGATTTCGGCCACTGGAAGGCCTTTGCCAAGTCCGATCTCTTCAAGGAACTGGCCGATGGCTACAAGAAGAAGACCGGCCATGACATCACGGGCCTCACTTATTACGGCGAGCGCCACGTTACCTCGAAGAACCTGATCACCAAGCCCGAGGACATGAAGGGCATCAAGATCCGCGTGCCTGACGCGCCGCTCTACCGCATGTTCCCCGAGGCCGTGGGTGCGAACGCCACGCCGATTGCCTTCGCGGAGGTGTATCTCGCACTCAGCCAGGGCGTGGTGGACGCGCAGGAGAACCCGCTGACGACGATCCAGGCCAAGAAGTTCCATGAGCCCAACAAGTTCATTGCGCTCACCGGCCACATCTCCGATGCACTGCTCACGATCATCGCTGGCCCGACCATGGCCAAGCTGAAGCCTGCCGAGCGCGACGCGCTCGTCGCCGTGCTGAAGGAGGCGGCGGACAAGTGCACCGACGACATCGTCAAGAACGAGAAAGAGCTCGCCGACTGGTTCAAGACCCAGGGCGCAACCGTGACCGTGGTTGACCGCACACCGTTCCGCAACGCCGTGATGCCGCGCCACCTTGGCCCGGCCGCGACATGGGACAAGGCGGTCTATGACCGGCTGCAGGCGATCCAGTCGGTTACGAACTGAAGGTGGTGGCGGCGCGCGAGCTTGATCCCTCCCCGTCAGGAGAGGGTGGCAGGCGCGAAGCGCCTGACGGGTGGGGTCGGCGGCCACAATCCACTCTCCCGGTTGCCTTGCCGCGCACTCTCCGCAAGCGGCTGACCCCGCAAGAAGTCAAGGTCTGGAACTGGCTTCGGGAGAATTTCAGCGTCCAAGGCCATCACTTCCGCCGGCAGGTGGCAATTGGACGGTTCATCGTCGATTTTGCCTGCCTTCGTCGGAAACTCATCGTCGAGATCGATGGTGGCGGACACGGCCGCGCGGATGTTGAGTGTGCTGATATCGAGAGGGACGCCCACCTTGCCGCGCAGGGCTTTCGGGTGCTGCGCTTCTGGAATGCCGAAATCGATTTCGAGAAACAGATGGTGCTCAACACCATCCACGCACATCTTTCCGATCCGTCGCTTTCCCCACCTGTCAGGCGCTTTGCGCCTGCCACCCTCCCCTGAAGGGGAGGGATCGAGGCCCGCACATGACAGGCAATACCCCCACAACCGACGCAGCCACCGACGCGCTCTTCCGTGAGTGGGAGGAGACGGAACAGGCCACCAACCTCGACGATATCCGCCCCATCGACGCCATCGTGTTCGGCTTCTTCTGGGCGTTGTTTGCCGTGGTGTTCCTGCAGTTCTTCACCCGCTATGTGCTGAACAACGCGCTCGGCTGGACCGAGGAGATTGCGCGGTATCTGCTGATCGGCGTGTGCTTCACGGGCTCGGTGATGGCGGTGCGCAAGGGCACGCATATCACGGTGGA
>JBOFUS010000498.1:0-2976 GCA_051652685.1 Beijerinckiaceae bacterium | reverse complement strand
AGGTTCGCGACATTGCGGACGACGAACAATTCGCCTGGGCCGACGTCGAAAATCACCTCCGGCGATACACGGCTGTCGCAGCAGCCAATCACCATCACTTCCGGGTTCTGGCCAACGGCGGCAAGCTCCGCAAAGCGTTCCTGCTCGCGCGGCAGACGGTCACCCAGAAAGGATTTGTATCCGGCGATCAGGCGTTCGGGAAACAAGCGTCGGTGCTCCTTCGGTTCAGATCCAGTCGATCAGGATCTTCTGCATACCCTTGTAGAGAACCGTACGACCAAGTTCGTAGATGCGTTCCTGGCCTTCGATGATGGTGAGAAAGTGGTTGCCGGAAAGCTGCCCGGCCTTGGAGGCAAAGTTGACGTTTCCGTAAGCCAGCAGGATTTCCGTCTCGCTGACGCCGCCCGGATAAAGGATGAACTGGCCGGCCGCCGGATAGCAGGTGTTGTTCTCGTAACCGACACCAAAGTCGAGATCGCCGAGCGGCATCCAGACGCCTTCGCCGCTCCAGCGGACATGGATGATCTCGCTGTTGAAGGGCAGCGCCTTGACGAAGGCAGCACAGGTCTTGGGAGCCATGTCCCACTCCAGCTTTGCAACGAAACTGAAATCGCCTGTCGTGACCCTGACCCTGTCCATTTTCGCTGTCGCCATTGTTTCTTCCTTCATCTCCGTTCAACCGACGCCATGCGCCGGATCGAACGGTCGCGCAAGACGTTCAACCTGTGCCGCACCTTCCTGCTACGCCGTGCCTCCACCACAAGCCTTGTCTGGAACACAAACCGTTCCAGCTTGCCGCAGGGCGTGCTGCATCATACGCTTCTGTCATCTTCCCGCCGCGTTCATGCCCTGATCATCGCGGCGGACGGGGGAGAACATCATGCGGAAGATCTTGGTTGGCGCAACCATCGGTGCGCTGCTGGCGATGTCGACCATTGGGGCAATGGCGCAAAAAGCCTTTGTCCGCGAGGATCTGGCGACGAGCGCCGCCGCGCTGGAGCAACGGCTGAAGCGCGAGACTGCGGTACCGGCCAATGCCGACGCCCGGGCGCTGGTGCGTGCGGCGGACGCTTTCCTTGCCCGCAACGAACCACGCCGGGCGCTGCCACTGCTCAACCAGGCGACAATCGCCGATCCGCGCCTGCCGGACGCCTGGCGCGCCATGGCGAAGGCGGCGCAGGCCATTGAGCCGCGCGACTACCGCGAACGCTACGAGTTGCAGGAGCGCGCACTGTCTGCGGCCTATCTGGCCTATCAGCGCTCGGGCGCGCGGGGCGACGAGGCGCTGGCGCTGCGTACCCTCGGCGAGATTTTCGAGAGTCGCTCGATGTGGCGGCCGGCGCTCACCACCTATCGGCTGAGTCTTCAGGCGCAGGAGAGCGCCGAGACGCGCAAGACATTCGAGGAACTGCGCGAGAAGCGCGGCTTCCGGATCACCGACAACAAAGTCGATTCTGATCTCTCTGTCCCCCGCGCCTGCTTCACCTTTTCCGAGCCGCTGGCGCGCGGACGCGTCGATTTCGCGCCCTATGTCGCCGTGACAGGCTCCCGCGCCGATACCGCCGTGACGGCGGATGGCGCACAGTTGTGCGTTGAAGGCCTCCGCCACGGCGAACGCTACGGCATCGTCGTGCGGCAGGGACTGCCGTCAGGCATTGCGGATGAGACGCTGCTCAGGAACGGTGACTACGAAATCTATGTGCGCGACCGCAGCCCGACCGTGCGCTTCTCCGGCAAGCACTATGTGATGCCCCGGAGCGGCCAGCAGGGGCTGCCGGTCACCACCGTCAACATGGACAAGGTCACGCTGGAGATCATCCGCGTTGGCGACCGCAACCTCGTCAACGCCGTGCGCGCGCCGGAGTTTCTGGCGGAGCTTTCGCGCTCCGAGGCCAAGGAACTGGCGGAGGGCAAGGGCCAGCGGGTGTGGAGTGGTACGCTTGATGTCAAATCCGAGCTCAACAGGGAGGTCGTGACCGCCTTTCCCGTCACGGAAGCGCTGGGTGGCCTCAAGCCCGGTGTTTACGCCATGCTTGGCTCTGCTGTAAAAACGCCGCCACCCCTTGGCCAGACGCCCGCAGATGATACGGATTCCGACGACGACAGTGCGCCGCCCGCCTCGCAATGGTTTATCGTTTCCGACATCGGCCTGACGAGCTTTTCCGGCGCAGACGGGCTGCATGTGCTCGCCCGGTCGCTGGCTGACGCAGCACCCCAACGCAACGTGGCTGTCGAACTCGTGGCCCGCAACAACGAGGTTCTGGGAACTGCCACGACCGATGCCAACGGCTATGCCCGCTTCGATGCGGGGCTGGCACGCGGCAAGGGCGGGCTTGCCCCCGGCCTCATTACCGCGAAGAGCGGCGACGACTACGCCTTCCTGGATATGGGCCAATCGGCGTTCGATCTCTCTGACCGGGGCGTGAAGGGCCGCGTCGCACCGGAGCGGCTTGACGCATTCCTCTATGCCGAACGCGGCGTGTACCGCTCCGGTGAGACGGTTCACCTGACGACGCTCCTGCGCGATCCAAGGGGCACCGCCGTCACCGGCCTGCCGCTGACACTGGTGATCCGGCGGCCGGACGGCGTCGAATATCGTCGCCAGATCGTCGAGGACCAGGGCGGCGGCGGCCGCGCCTTCTCCGTTGGGCTGGTCGGTGGTGCGCCGACCGGCACCTGGCGGGCACAGGCATTTGCTGATCCAAAGGGCCAACCGGTCGGCGAGACGACATTCCTCGTCGAGGACTATGTGGCGGAACGGCTGGACGCTGACATCAAGCCAAAGCGGCCACAACTGCGGGATGGTGAACCGGCAGAGATCGACGTGGAAGCGCGCTATCTCTACGGCGCGCCGGGCGCGGAGCTGGAAGTCGGCGGCGAAATCACCGTCCGCGCCGCCGCCGAGAGCGCCATTCCCGGACTCAAGGGCTATCGCATCGGCCTGACCGACGAGACCTTCGAGCCGGTGAAGCAGGA
>JBOFUS010000497.1:0-1665 GCA_051652685.1 Beijerinckiaceae bacterium | reverse complement strand
TCTCGTTGGCCCCGAAGGAGAGCCCCGGCGCATCCTTTGGCACGAGAATCGACGAAATGCCCTTCGGCCCATCCTCGCCGGTGCGCACCATGACGAGATAGAGGTCCGCGGCACCGGCGGCCGAGATGAACTGCTTCTGGCCGTCGAGTACGTAGTGGTCTCCGTCGCGCACCGCACGCGTCTTCAATGCTGCGGCGTCGGAGCCCGAGCCCGGCTCGGTCAGGCAGTAGGCGCCCAGATGCCCCATCGACAAAAGCTGCGGCAGATGCGTGGCCTTGATTGCCTCGCTGCCATAGCGGTCGATCATCCAGGCGACCATGTTGTGGATTGAGATATAGGCCGAAACGGCGGGGCAACCCTCGGCAAGCGCCTCGAAGACCAGCGCCGCATCAAGCCGGCTCAGCCCCGAGCCGCCGGAAGCCTCGCTGACATAGATGCCGGCCATGCCGAGCGCTGCTGTCTCGCGGATCACGTCGACCGGGAAATGCCGCTTCTCGTCCCACTCAAGCGCATGGGGTGCAAGCTTTTCCGCCGCGAAAGCGCGCGCCATGTCGCGGATTGCGGTCTGGTCTTCGGTGAGGGTGAATTGCGTCATGATTTGACCCAATCTGTCAGATGCATAGCGCGACCGGCGTACGCAGTTCCCTTCGTCTTCGCCAGCAGATTTCGATCAAGCGTCAGCACGGTATTTTCCCGTTGGCGCGCCAACGCGAGGTATACGCAATCGTAGACGCTGTGTTGAAGCGCAGCTGCGATACTCAAAGCGTCAGGAAGTAGCTTTTCAGTCGATATCACATCCGGGATGAAGCGTCGGAGCTCGCGGATCGCAAGCGTCGCATCCTCAAGTGCAATCGAACCGCCTCTGATCCGCTTGGCGAGCGCGCTGGCACACTCCACAAAGATAAGCTCTGGAGCGCAGATGATCGCTTTCCGCCTGATAACCTCATTGGCATCTCGCGTTTCCGGCTCGGACAAGAACCAGCATGCGGCCACGCTCGCATCAACAATGAGACTCATCGATTGTCGCGTTCCGCACGGATGAGGTCGGCGACGTTTTCAACTCCGACAGGCGCAGGCTTTGTCCTCGACTGGATCGCCAGCGCGACAGCCAGCCTCTCGTCCTGTGAGTAAGGCCGGTTGAGTTCCAGCAGCTTGCGCAGTTCTTCCTCCAGCGAGCGCCCATGCAGCTTCGCTTTTGCGCGATAGGTCTCGATGATTTCATCAGGAACGTTGCGGATCAGTACCTGTCCCATGGCGCTCTCCTACTGCTATCATTTCTGATAGCATATCTGCGCGCGCTCGACAATCAGCCGCCCTTGGCGAGCCGCCGCGCGTTCGCTTTGACGCGCTTGGCGGCAGGTGCAAGGCCTGCGCGCATCATGGCGGAGGCTGTGTTGCTTGCTGTCGCCCTGGGCTGGAGGCCAAACGCCATCGCAGCCATGTTCTCCGCCACGGCCGAGCCGAGTGCGACCTGAACGGCCACCATGCCTTCCTGCGTGGCGATCACTTTTTCCGAGATCATGCGGTTGGTTTCGTCCCGCCTGCTTGGATCAGGGTTCATCGCCTCGAACCAGATGATCGGCATCCGCGACGCCATGACAAACGGCGTCAGCCAGAGGCTGCTGAGATCAGTGTGTTTCCCGGCCATCCAATCCCCGCTGCATT
>JBOFUS010000496.1:0-2774 GCA_051652685.1 Beijerinckiaceae bacterium | reverse complement strand
TTGCCTCGCCCGCAGGCGAGGCTAAAGGCACGCGAATATTTCGACCATTTTCCAAAGGCGGCCTACATGTCCGAAGTGGAGAGCTGGCGCGTGGTGGGTGATGACACCATCGAGTTCACCATGCGCCGCCTGATGTCGGCGGATTGAGGTGAGGCGGGGCGTCCTTGCAGCGTTGCTGCCACTGTTGTTAGCCAATGTTGCCTTTGCGCAGCAACCCACCCCGCGCCCGACCCCGCCGCCTGATCCGCAGCTTGTCGCTGCGCAGGCAGCGTTCGAGGCGCTGCCCGAGGCAGAGCGCCGCGCCATCCAGATGGACCTGACCTTTGCTGCAAAGTTTATTGGTGCCGCAGCGGGCAACTTTGGACAGCTCACTTTCAACGGCATCAAGGCCTTCGAAACAGCAAACCGGCTTGGCGTCGATGGCATCCTCCAGCCGCCGGAACGGCAGGCGCTGGCATTGCAGGCCGGCCAGCGGCGGCAGGCGCTGAAGTTCGCGCTCGTCGATGATGCCCGCAGCAGTGTCCGCATCGGCGTGCCGCAGGCCGTGTTGCCAAAGCGCGAGCCAGCGCCCGCCGGCGGCACACGCTTCCAGTCGGCCGACGGTCGCGTCACGCTCGAGACGCTCGCCATCGCGCCGCCGGATACGCTGCAGGCGCTTTATGACCGCGCGGTCGGCCCCGGGCCGGCCGGCCGCAAGGTAACCTACAAGCTGCTCAGGCCGGAGTTTTTCGTGGTCAGCGGCGAGACGGAGAAGGGCAAATTTTACCGCCGCATCGCGCTGGGGGCCGACGGCAAGCTGCGTGGCTTTGCCATCGGCTATGACAAGGCGGTGGCTGTTGACATTGACCAGCTCGTCATCGCCATCGCCAACAGTTTCGAGCCATTCCCGACAGCGGTGGCGCAGCAGGTACGCCCGCCGGTTGCCGCCGTCGCGGCTGTGGCTGCTGTCGCCGCTGTCGCCGCACCAACTCCAGCGCCGGCGGAGCGGTTGGGCACGGGCCTGATCGTTGGGGCCGGCCGCGTGCTCACAGCGTCGGCCGCCGTCAAGGGCTGCAAGGCGGTGCTCGCAGGTCCGCGGAGGGCCGCAGCGCGCATCGTCGCATCCGATGCCGGTGCGGGACTGTCGCTGCTGGCGGTCGAGGGCGTGCAGGGCGCAATGCCTCCGGCTGGCACCGCAGGCGAAGGCCCGCTGACGATCCTGTCGCAAGCGTGGAACGGTGCGGTGGCGACGGACCTCTTTTCGGAAGCATCGGCTATTGCGGGCGGTCGGATTGCAGCACCCTTGCAGCCGGGCGGCGCGGGAGCGGTTCTTTTCGACGCGAAGGGCGCGCTTGCAGGTATCGTGACGGATGATCCGGCTGCTGCGCGCAAGGTGGCTGGTGTCGTGCCTCTCGCGCGTTACCGCTTGGCGGAAGCCGGTGCCGTATCTGCATTTCTGGGCGTGCAGGGACTTTCCGCGACAGCCGTGGCCGCCGCTCCCGGGCCGGTAGCGGCGGCGCGGCGGGGGTCAATCCTGCCGCTGTTCTGCCAGCCCTGAGCGATCAGCCGAGAAGCTTGAGGGCGACGCCGCAGGCGGCGGTGATCAGCAGCACCCGCAGCATCGGCTGACGTGCGACAAACGTCAGCCCCAGCGCCAGCAAGGCCAGCGCCAGGGCCGCGATGTCGAGATCGGCAAGCTTGGCCATCGGCAGCCTCAAGAGGCCAAGATCGAGGAAGAACGCCTTCTTGAACACGGTGTTGAGCGCAAACCACAGCGCCAGCCATGAAATCGCGCCAACCACCGCAGCCGTGATGCCCTGCAAGGCGCCGGCGATCCGGCGGTTGGCCAACAGATGATCGAGCCACGGCGCACCGGCGAAAATCCACAGGAACGACGGCGCGAAGGTGACCCAGGTGGTGATCAGCGCCGCGAGAATGGCGGAGGTCAGCGGCGACAGCGCGCCCGGCTGCTTCCAGCCACCGATAAAGCCGACGAACTGCGTCACAAGAATGGTCGGCCCCGGCGTTGTTTCGGCAAGGCCCAGCCCCGCGATCATCTCGCGCGTTTCCACCCAGCCGCGCTGCACGGCAGCATCGGCCAGCCAGGCCAGAAGCGCATAGGCACCACCGAACGACAGTACCGCGAGCTTCGAGAAGAAGAGTGCGAGCTCGATCACCACATGGCCTGACCCCAGCAGAAGCGCTGCCAGCGCCACCGGCAGCCACCAGGCCAAGAGGCCGCCTGCGACCGCGCGGCCACTGCTGCGCCAGAGCGCGGCCGTGTTGCCAGCGGCAGGTGGTGGAGGCTGCGGCGCATTCGATGTAAGCGCCACGCCGATGAAGGCAGCACCAATGATCACCACCGGGAACGGAATATTGAGCAGTGCGAAGGCCAGGAAGCTCGCGACTGCCAGCGCCACGAATGGCGGCGATTTCAGCGCCCGTTTCGACAGCTTGATGACGGCCTGCGCCACGATGGCGAGCACGGCGGCCTTCAGGCCGAAGAACAGGCCATCAACAAGGCCAAGGCCCGTCCCCATCACATAAAGCATGGAGAGCAGCAGCATGCAGAGCGCGCCGGGAATGACGAAAAGCGCACCGGCGACAATACCGCCGCGCACCCCGTGCAGATGCCAGCCGATGTAGGTCGCAAGCTGCTGCGCCTCGGGGCCGGGCAGCAGCATGCACAGGTTGAGCGCGCGCAGATAGCGCGGCTCATCGATCCAGCGCCGTTCGTCGACCGCAAGAGTGTGCAGCATGGCGATCTGCGCCGTCGCTCCGCCAAACGACAGGAT
>JBOFUS010000495.1:0-1031 GCA_051652685.1 Beijerinckiaceae bacterium | reverse complement strand
TTCCGCCACCAGCACCGCCGCCACTTCGCCCACCGCCAGTGGCTTCAGCTTCGTGGCCGTTTCCACGGTGCGGGCGCAGACGGCGTTCGATTGCGCGTTGCCACCCTTCGCGCTCATCCCGTATAGCGCCGTGGCGAGCAGCGTCGCGCGGGCGATGGTCTTTAGCGCGTCGGGCATCATCGGCGAGTCTCCAAAGGGCGGTTCATGGGCAACAAGATGTGGGGCGGCAGGTTCGAGACCGGACCCGCCGCGATCATGGAGGAAATCAACGCCTCCATCGACTTCGACAGGAAGCTGTGGCGGCAGGACATCGCGGGCTCGAAGGCGCATGCCGCAATGCTGGCTGCCACGGGCATCCTGACCGAGGCTGACGTCGCCGCGATCCAGAAGGGTCTGGATCAGGTGGCGGCTGAAATCGAGTCCGGCGCGTTCACGTTTTCGCGGGCGCTCGAAGACATTCACATGAACATCGAGAGCCGCCTGAAGGAGATCATCGGCGAACCCGCAGGCCGGCTGCACACGGCGCGTTCGCGCAACGACCAGGTGGCGACGGATTTCCGCCTCTGGGTGCGCGACAGCGTGGACGAGATCGACGCACAGCTGGCCGATCTTCAGCTGGCGCTCGCCGAAAAGGCGCTGGCACACGCGGGCGTCGTGATGCCGGGCTTCACGCATCTCCAGTCGGCGCAACCGACGACCTTCGGTCATCATCTCCTGGCCTATGTCGAGATGCTCGGCCGGGATCGCGGGCGGCTGGCGGATGCGCGCAAGCGCATGAACGAATGCCCGCTGGGGGCGGCGGCGCTTTGTGGCACATCCTTCCCGATTGATCGCGCCATGACGGCCAAGGCGCTGGGCTTTGACCGGCCGACAGCCAACAGCCTCGACAGTGTCTCGGATCGTGACTTCGCGCTGGAAACGCTCTCGGCGGCAGCCATCGCCGCCATGCACCTGTCGCGGCTGGCGGAAGAGATCGTGCTGTGGACCACGGTGCAGTTCGGCTTCGTGAAGCTGTCCGATGCCTTCACCAC